>JALUXI010000148.1 GCA_027019045.1 Piscirickettsiaceae bacterium
CAAATTTTTCAACCATGAAAGAGCCGACGGACTCATCATCTCCACCCCCACAGGCTCCACCGCCTACGCCCTCTCCGCAGGCGGTCCCATCCTCACCCCAGAGATCGATGCCATTGCCCTCGTCTCCATCTGCCCCCATACCATCACCAACCGTCCTGTGGTGATTACGGGCACCAGCAAAATCCAGCTTCACCCCTCCGAAAGCTGCCGTGCTGAAGCGCAAATCATCTGTGATGGACAGGTCGGCTACAATACCAGTGCCCAACACACCACCCTCGTGACACGCCACCCAAAATTTATTAAAATGCTCCACCCCAAAGGTCATGACCACTACCAAATCCTCCGCAGCAAACTCAACTGGGGAAGCGACAAAGGACACTAACCTCCATGCTCAAGCACCTGCACATTAAAAACCTCGCCCTAATTGAAGACCTCCAACTCCCCTTTGCACCTGGCTTTACCACCCTCACAGGCGAAACAGGGGCGGGGAAATCCATCCTGCTCGATGCCCTTGGTCTTACTTTAGGCAACCGAGCCGATGCCAGTTTGGTTCGGCATGGTGCAAAAAAAGCAGACATCACCGCCGAATACGACCTCAGCCAACTGCCAATCGTTCAAAACTGGCTCGAAGAACAAGACCTTGAAAATGACGAACCAGACCAGTGCCTGATGCGTCGAACCGTCACCGCCGAAGGTCGCTCCAAAGCCTACATCAACGGTATTGCCGTGCCACTGGCTCAACTCAAAGCATTAGCCGACCAACTGATTGATATTCACGGTCAACACGAACACCAAAGCCTAATGAAACCTCAGCAGCAACTCAAACTGCTCGATGCCTACGGACAACTGCAAACCCAACAAGCTACCGTCGCCCAACACTTCAAAGTGTGGCAAACCCTCAAACAACAGCTTGAAACTCAACAAGCGGCACAAAGTGACCAACAAAGCCGCCTAGAACTGCTGCAATTTCAGCTCAATGAATTTGAAAAGGTCGCCCCGCAAGAGAACGAATTTACAGAACTCGCCGAAGAGCAGACCACCCTCTCTCATGCCAATGAAATCCTCACCGCCAGCGAAACCGCCTATGCCGCCATCGAAGGCAGTGAATACGACCACGCCCCCGCCGCAGCGACACAAGTGCAAACCGCCATTGAAGCCCTAGAGCAGATTGCCGACTACCAACCTGCCCTGCAAACGCAAATCGAACAGCTCAACCAAAGCCTGATTGAACTACAAGAAACCGCTGCCGACATTCGTCACTTTAGCCAAAATATCGAACTCGACCCTGCTCGACTACAAGAAGTCGAAGAGCGACTGGCTGAACTACACGGCTTGGCGAAAAAGTACCTCATTGAACCCGAAGCCCTTTTAGAAAAGCAGCAGCAAATTGAAGCCGAACTACACAGTATCACTCATGCAGATGAATCTCTAGAGCAGCTTCAACAAGCAGTAGATGAGGCGGAAGAAACCTATATGCAAGCCGCCCTCTCCCTCAGCCAAAGCCGCCAAGTGGCCGCTGAACAGCTTGCACAGGCCGTCACTCAAAGTATGCAAACCCTCGGCATGCCCAATGGACAATTTGCCATTGAATTTCAACCGCTCGATACCCCCGCCGCCAGCGGACTGGATAAGATCTCCTTCCAAGTCACCGCCAACCCAGGTCAACCGTTGCAACCCCTCACCAAAGTCGCCTCAGGGGGGGAACTCTCCCGCATCAGCCTCTCCATTCAAGTCGCCACTGCCGAAGTCGCCAGCCTCCCCACCCTGATTTTTGATGAAGTCGATGTTGGCATCGGCGGTGGCATTGCCGAAGTGGTGGGTCAAAAAATGCAACAACTCGGGCAAAACCGCCAAATCCTCTCCATCACCCACCTCCCTCAAGTCGCCGCCCACGGTCACCAACACCTGCAAGTGCAGAAACAGACCGACGGCCAAACCACCACCACCCAAGTCAAACTGCTTACCCCAAAAGAACGCATTGAAGAACTCGCTCGCATGCTCGGCGGCATGAAAATCACCCAACAAACCCGCAAACATGCCGAAGAGATGCTGCAAAACGCTCAAGCATAAGAAAATCACGAAAACCTTGAAAGCATTGCCTTTATTTCGGAAATCGGTACAATACCCCCTCCTTACAGGTGCCTATGTGAAAACATGGGTTAAACGGGAAGCTCGTGCAAATCGAGCGCTGCCCCCGCAACAGTGATTGAGAAGACCTTACAAGTTGAGCGCATTGCATAAGTAGGATGCGCTCAAGAAGCCATTGAAGCTCTGCTTTGAGAAGGCGTAAGGAAACCGCTCATCAGCCTGGATACCGGCCTGTAA
>JALUXI010000149.1 GCA_027019045.1 Piscirickettsiaceae bacterium
CAGAACATATTGAAAAGTTTTCTTCCAGACAACAACTGGTGTCGAACCTAAATAGACCCCTATACCCATCCCCACAATAATGACAAGCTCGGCAGGGTGCCACAAAGCCCCCAAGTTCCCACCTTCCATCAGGAAGCCGCCAATCAGGCTGCCAAAGATGACAAACACCGCTATGATTTTAGAAATCATTCATTGATACCTTTAATTTATCCATTTCTAAAATCATAAAAGCAATTTCAATACCAACTTATTATTCAACCGACATTATATTCTTTATTTTTTTCAAAGTACGGGGTAAGACCATACCTTTTTTAGCGCGCTGTGCAATGGCTTCATCCAAGGCTACGCCGCCATAAACTTTTTGGCTCTTTTCACCCACCAAAACCAATTTCTGCCCTTGTTTAAAGACAAACACACCCGTCACCTCCACCCCTTTAGGGAGCTGCATCAATTTATTGCCTTTTCCTTTACTCAATTCAGGTAATTGCTCAACAGGGAAAACTAACAATCTTGGTTCTTGACTGGTGACCGCTGTCAATAACACCTCTCCTTCTGCCGTTACGGGTAGCTTCGCCGCTTTTAACAGCTTGGCGCCCTCTGGCAAAGTCATCACCACTTTCCCCGCTCGGTTTTTGGAATAGAGATGCTCTAACTTGGTCACAAACCCATAACCCGCACTACTTGCCAACAGCACCTTATCTTCAGGATTGCCTAAAATCACCTGTTCAAAATGGGCGCCTTGAGGAGGATTCAACCGACCCGTCAAAGGCTCACCATGCCCTCTTGCAGAAGGCAAAGTATGGGCGGGCAAGCTATAAGCCCGTCCTGTACTGTCTAAAAAGACCGCCATCTGCCGACTCTGCCCTTCAGCCTGATCTTTAAAGGCATCGCCCGCCTTATAGCTCAAGCTTTTACCTTCAATATCATGTCCCTTGGCGGCTCGTACCCAACCATTTTCGGACAGGACAATAGTCACAGGTTCCGCTGGCAAGAGATCCTGCTCACTCATCGGCTTGGCGGCTGGCGCCTCTAACAGTTGCGAACGCCGCTCATCACCATATTCTTTCGCATCCGCCAGTAGCTCTTTTTTGACCAGCGTTTTCATCCGCCGTTCACTGCCGAGCGTCAATTCCAACTTTTTACGCTCCGCTTCCAAATCCGCCTGTTCAGCACGGATTTTCATCTCTTCCAGCTTGGCTAAATGCCGTAACTTTAACTCTAAAATCGCTTCTGCTTGTGTATCCGTCAGCCCAAACCGCTCCATTAACACTGGCTTGGGTTTATCCTCTTCTCGAATAATTGCAATCACCTCATCAATATTGAGAAAAGCTATCAGCAAGCCATCTAGAATGTGCAATCTTGCCAGCACCTTATCCAAACGATACTGCAGTCGGCGACGCACCGTCGTCATACGAAAGGTCAACCACTCTTGCAATAACCCTTTTAAATTTTTGACTTGTGGCCGCCCATCCAAACCGATGACATTCAAATTCACCCGATAGCTACTCTCCAAGCTGGTCGTCGCATACAGATGCAACATGGCCGTCTCCACATCCACCCGTTTAGAGCGTAACTCAATTACCAATCGTACAGGATGCTCATGATCTGATTCATCCCGCAAATCCACCACCATTGGCAACTTCTTCGCTCGCATCTGTGAAGCAATCTGCTCCAACACCTTCGCCCCCGAAACCTGATAAGGCAAAGCATCAATCACTACATTCACCCCCTCTTCAAGGTGATACTTCGCCCGCTGACGAATCGAGCCATGCCCTATTTCATAGAGTTTCAACAGCTCTGCACGAGGGGTAATAATATGTGCTTCATTGGGATAATCAGGTGCTGGAATATGTTCGACGAGTTCTTCGGTGGTCAGCTTCGGATTTTCCAATAATCCCACACAGCCATTCACCACTTCACGCAAATTATGCGGTGGAATATCAGTCGCCATGCCCACTGCAATTCCACTGGTGCCATTTAATAACACATGAGGCACACGAGACGGCAATACCATAGGTTCTTGAAGGGAACCATCAAAATTGGGCACCCAATCCACCGTGCCTTGCCCGACCTCTTCTAATAACAACTGACTGAATTTTGACAGCTTCGCTTCGGTATAACGCATCGCTGCAAAGGATTTTGGGTCATCAATCGAACCCCAGTTACCCTGACCATCAACTAAGGGATAGCGGAAAGAGAAAGGTTGCGCCATCAACACCATCGCTTCATAACAGGCAGAATCACCATGCGGGTGGAATTTACCCAGTACATCCCCCACGGTGCGCGCCGATTTTTTATACTTCGCCGTCGCTTTCAAT
>JALUXI010000150.1 GCA_027019045.1 Piscirickettsiaceae bacterium
AGGTTGTTGCTTTCGCTTTTGCCTTATTCCTTTCTCGCCTTCTTGTAGCTTTTGCTTCCTTTCCAACCGAGGCTTTTTACTGCCCCTGTCTTGAGGAGATGCGTATTATAGGGGTTGGCCTTTTTTATTCAAGCCTTTTTTTGTTCTTTTTTATACTTTTTTGATAACTTCTTTTATGCCCAGGGTTATACCTTAGTTATCCACAGAGCTATACACAAAATATGCTTTTACTTGATGGTCACCCGTGCAAATTTGCGTTTACCCACCTGTAAAACTTCTTTTTCAAAAGGCCCCATGACGGCTCGGCTATCCGTTAATGGCTTGCCGTTCATTTTGACAGCATTTTGTTTGACCATGCGGTGTCCATCTGAGGTGGAATTTACCAGTCCCGCTGCTTTAAGGACATTTGCCAAGGGCATAGGGGCTTCCAATGTTACTTCTGGCATCTCATCTGGAATGGCATTTTTAGAGAAACGGGTTTCAAAGTCTTTTAAGGCTGCTTCGGCCGCTTCTTGATTATGGAAGCGCTCAATCAACTCCATAGCAAGCTTGATTTTAATGTTGCGAGGGTTTTCCCCTTCTGTCACCGCCTGCTTCATCGCTTCAATGCTTTCCAGTGACTCAAAGGAGAGCAGTTCATAGTAACGCCACATCAATTCATCCGAGATGGACATCACTTTGCCAAACATCTCATTGGGAGCATCTTGAATGCCGATATAATTCCCTAAAGATTTTGACATCTTCTGCACACCATCCAACCCTTCTAGAATCGGCATGGTCAAGGTGCATTGTGGGGGTTTACCATAATGTTGTTGTAAGGTGCGTCCCATGAGCAGGTTAAACTTCTGGTCGGTTCCACCCAATTCAATATCCGCTTCCAATGCCACCGAATCATACCCCTGTACCAATGGGTAGAGAAATTCATGAATCGCAATCGGTGTGCCTGATTGGTAACGATCTGAAAAGTCGTTTCGCTCCAACATACGGGCAACTGTTTGGGTAGAGGCCAAACGAATCATATCCGCTGCACTCATTTTGCCCATCCACTCAGAGTTAAATACCACTTGGGTTTTTTCAGGGTCGAGGATTTTAAACACCTGCTCTTTATAGGTCTCAGCATTTTTCGCAATCTCTTCGGGCGACAAGGGAGGACGGGTCGCACTCTTACCTGTTGGATCCCCAATCATAGCGGTAAAGTCACCAATCAAAAATAGGATTTCATGCCCTAGATCTTGAAACTGCTTGAGCTTATTGATCAGCACCGTATGTCCAAGATGCAAATCAGGAGCCGTCGGATCAAACCCCGCCTTGACCCGCAAAGGCTTGCCGCTTTCCAGCTTTTCGATTAACTCTTTTTCAACTAAAATCTCTTCTGCACCCCGTTTAATCAAGGCTAACTGTTCTTCTACACTTTTCATCTTTCTTTTATCCACATAATACTGTATTGGTATGTAATTCTAACTTGCCTGTCAAGTCGCTGACTTTGGCGATATTGTGTCGTTGCATATATTTTTCGATTCCCTTCACCACCTTTTTAACCAACAAAGGGTCTTTGGCGATGGCGGTGCCGATGGCGACTATGGAGGCACCTGCCAAGAAGAATTCAATGGCATCTTCTGCTGAAGCGATGCCGCCTAGCCCGATAATGGGAATGTCATACTGTTTGGCAACTTGATAAACCTGATGAACTTTTAATAGTGCCACAGGTTTAATTGCTGGCCCCGAAAGGCCACCTTGGTTATTGCCTAAGGTGGGTTGACGGCTATGAATATCAATCTGCATTCCCATCAGCGTATTGATGGCCGACAACATATCCGCCCCCGCATCAATCACTCGCCTTGCCCCTTCGGCAATATCGGTTTGATTGGGTGAGAGTTTTACAATCAAGGGTTTATCTGTTTCGGCACGGCAGGCTTCCACCACTCTGGCGGCCATCTCTGGATCATTCCCAAAAGCAGCTCCCCCTTTTTTCACATTCGGGCAGGAGATATTGATTTCCAATGCGGGCAGATCGGTTTCATTAAAACGGCGAGTGACTGCCTGATACTCTTCAATAGAGGAGCCTGAAATATTGGCGATAAAACGGGTTTCCGTTAAATCCAACCTTGGCAGATAATCTCGAATCACCGCATCCACCCCTGGGTTTTGCAACCCAACCGAGTTCATCAAGCCACAAGGCGTTTCCATCACTCGCTCTGGCTGGTTACCCAATTTGGGCTCAAGCGTGGTGCCTTTTAAAAAGACGGCGCCAATATCTCGATTGGAAAAACCGCTCACAGCTTGGTATTCTATGCCATAACCCGCATTGCCCGATGCCATGGCCACGGGGTTTTGAAACTGCACCCCTTTTAAATTGACCGATAAATCTACCAAAAGTTGAACTCCCTATGTTGCATATTATGTTGTATGAACCCGAAATCCCGCAAAACACAGGGGCATTGATTCGACTCAGTGCCAATACAGGGATTCACCTACACCTGATTAAACCTTTTCCTTTTGACTTGAGTGAGAAAAAAGTCCGCCGTGCAGGGCTGGATTATACCGAACTGGCACGGGTGTTTGAACACGAAAACTTGCAAGCCTGTCTAGAAAGTGTCCGACCCAACCGACTTTTTGCCCTCACCACCAAAACCACCCGCCCCTATTGCGAACCTCAATTTGAAAAGGGCGATGCTTTTCTGTTTGGCCCTGAATCAAGGGGACTCCCCATGGAAGTGATTGAATCCCTCCCGCCCGAACAACGCCTCACCCTACCAATGAAACTAGGCTCTCGTAGCCTAAATCTTGCCAATGCCGCCTCCATTATGGGGTATGAAGCTTGGAAACAACTGAATTTTTGCGATTTGGAGTGACTTTATGAAAATTTTATCCGTTTTGCCTACTCTCTTACTGCTCCTACTGACTGCCACGGCCCAAGCAGAAGAGCCTTCTGGACACATCCTCACCCTATCCGCCTCCGCCGAAACCACCGTGCCCAATGATGAAGTCATCCTCACCTTCCAAGCCACTGCGCAAAGCAAATACCCCAGTGAAGTGGTGCGAAAAGTGAATACCAAAATGCAAGCCGCCGTTGAAGCCGCACAAGAGATTCAAAACGAGCAACATGACTTAGAGATTCAAACTGGCAACTATCAGGTCACCCCCATTTACGATAAAAACCGTCTCACCTACTGGCAAGGCAAACAAACTTTAATTTTAAAAATCCAAAACCCCGCCCATCTTCAAGATGCTTTAGCACAAATTGAAGCCATCTTGCCCTATCAATCAATTCAATACCGAGTATCTACCAAAGCACAACAAGCCGCTCAAAATACTCTCATTCCTCAAGCCATTGAAGCCCTCAAAACCCGCGCCAAACTAGCCATGCAAGGCTTTCACGCCAAACAAGCGGTACCGCTATCGACCCATATTCACACCCAAACCCCCATGCGAGTTATGAGCAGCCGCCTTGCATCAACAGGTACGACGATTCTCCCAGGCAAAAGCATGATTAAAGTCTCCATAGATGGGAAATTCCAGCTCATCTATTAGGAAAGTGGCTAGAGGCTCATACCACATGGCCTTTGACCCCAGCCTCTGGCATCGCCCCGTGGTCGTCCTCTCCAATAATGACGGCTGCATCGTAGCTGCCAATGCACAAGCCAAATCCCTCAATGCCCAATTGCAACAGCTCAACCAAAGCGGCATGGCAGCAGCACGCAAAGGCAGTTTAATGTTTCAACCCTACTTAAAGGAAGTGCTGATTAAATCCCTTGGCTTCTGGGCAAGCCAAATTTTCAGCATCAAGGCATTTTTTCGCAGGCGTATGTCAATACGGCAAGAAAAGATAACGCAGAGGCTGGACATTTGGCTTAGCCCCCTTCGGGCGGGGCTTTAAGGGGGCAGCTTCGTTGTTGGGCTTTTTGACAAGGGCTAGCCATTGCCTGCAAAGCCCGCCTAGAATCTGCCCCCTTAAAGTCCCGCAGAAGCTCAAGAGATTTAATCAGCACTTCCTTAAACTCAAGCCCTTTCTGCAAGCGCACCACACCGCCGTTTTCAGCTCAGACTATGCTCTCTATGGCGAAATGAGCTGCCGTATGCACCACATTGTGGGCACCTTTGGCACCCAGCAAGAGGTCTATTCAATTGACGAAAGCTTTATTGAACTCCCCAGGACTGGGGAAATTGAAGATTTTGCCGAAATTGGCCAACAGATTAAACAGCGTGTTTGGCAATGGCTCACTTTACCCGTTGCCGTGGGGATTGGATTGAGTAAAACCCAGGCCAAACTCGCCAACCATCTGGCGAAAAAACAGTCGCAATTCCAAGGTGTGCTCGACTTCACCGCTCTCACGCCTCTCAGCCAACAAACGCTACTTCAACAAACTGCCATTGGTGAGATTTGGGGGATTGGATGCCAACTTGAAACACGCCTAAAAGCAGATGGACTTACCACCGCTTGGCACCTGCACCAAGCTGACCCCACCAGCCTGCAGAGAAAATACTCAATTATCGTTGCCAAAATCGCTCGAGAACTTAGAGGGCAGCCTTGCTTGGATTTAGAGACCTTACGCCCACCTCGCCAACAAATCGTCTCCTCCCGCTCTTTCAAAGCCCCCCTTTACCAATGGGAAGCACTCATGAACGCCGTCGCCCGCTACACCGCCATGGCCGCAGAAAAGCTACGCAGCCAAAACAGCGTCTGCCAACAACTCTCCATCAGCATTCGCACCAGCCCCTTTGATGAACAAACTCCCTACTATCACCCCACCGCCACCCTACCGCTGATTTATCCTTCAGACAACACCATTCTGCTCACCAAGCTCACTCGTCGGGCATTAAAACAGATTTTCAAACCAGGGCTTGCCTACAAAAAAGCCGCCGTTTGGCTCAGCGAGATTCAACCCAAAGGCGCACTCCAAACCGACCTCTTCGCCCCTCATCCCAAATTTTCGGGAAACCCAAAAGCGGATCAGTTGATGCAAACCTTAGACAAAATCAACAAAAAGCACGGCCGCCACAGCCTACAAACCGCTAGCGGACTGAGCAAGAAAAAACCCAACCTTCTCACCAAACCGCCAAAAAATCCCAAAATCCCCAGTCCCGGTCATTGTGAGTTCTTTGCTTTCGTGTAGGAATAACGTCCGCCTAAACCGCCTTGATGACCAGTGCAATCCCTACCAACATCGTCATCCATTCAAAGCTTTTTTTCACCAGTTGGTTCCCTTTAATAATGGATAAATGCGCACCCAAATAGCCACCAATCAACGAACCTAAAATCAAGGCAGGTAGCCAATCCCACTGAATTTGTGCTAATAGACCCAGCGTCACCGCACCCGTACCATTCCAGAAGATACCGACCAAGATTAAGGTGTACGCCACGGCCGTTTGATAATCCAGCCCAAACCAACGCACCAGCCACAAAGTGACAAAAAGCCCAGTCCCGGAGGTGAGCGAACCATTTAGCGCCCCGATGAAAAACAATACCAAGCCACCCACCAGCCAATCTTGACGGCTTCGCTGTTGGATCACCGCTTTCAATCCCAAATCGGGTTGTCGCCAAGAGTAAAATCCCAGTCCAAAGGTTAACACGCCCAAAGCCACCTGTGCCCACTGGTCATCTACCTTGAGAATCACATTTGCCCCCAGCACCACGCCTGGCAAGCCAAATGCCAAGATAAATAGCGAAAACCGCCAATCAAAAGTTCCCGACTTTAAATGCCGAGCCGTCGCTCCCAGTCCCAAAAAAACACTCGCCACCTTATGCGTCGCCAAAGCCACTGCAAACGGTAAGCCTAAAAACAGCAAAGCGGGTAACTGCAATAACCCTGCCCCTCCGCCCGCTAAAGCAGACAGCAGGTTTGCCACTAAAGAGACGACAAACAGCAAAAACTGGTCAAATAAATCGATCATTTAAAACTGCTCAATAGCCAAGCCAGTAACACCCCATCTTGCCGTGTCAGTTGGTGATTCGCAAACAGAGGATAGGCTTCAGCACGCCCTCTTAAGGCAGGCACATTATTCATATTCTGAGAAGCCATGGGGACAAACAGATCCATTTTCACCTGCTGGGCTCGCATCCGATGCACCACGCTAATATAACGCACGCCCCAAGGATGCGGCTGACGATTCATCCAGTGAATTAGGTTGGTTTTAGGCGTGACCGACAGCTCCCATAAGAGTGTCTCCGCCCTCGCCCATTTTTCCGCGCCCATCATCTCCATAAAGTCCCCCATCGGACTTTGCAATGCTCGCCAAGCCATCTCTGCCCAAGGCGATCCTAAATGAGGAGAAGCGATCGTAATCAATCCCCGAATAGGCGGTGGATTTGGGGTCAACAATAAAAACCGCCCCACAATCCCACCCGCTGAGTGTCCCACCAAAATCAGCGGCTCCTGTCTTTGCTGATAAATTTGGGCTAACTGCGTTCTCAAGACCTTCGCCTGTGTCTCAATCGGCTCAAACCAAGGTAAGTTCACCGCATAAAATACTTTGTCTGGTCTATTTTTCGACCCTTCCCCTCCTTGCTCACCCGACCAACTGCCCATTTGCCAGCCTGAAGCAAATAGGGCATCCACCACATGATGCTCTGCCCAAGTACGGCTATCGCTATCCAATCCATGAATCAACACCACCGTTTTAGCCTGTGCTGAACTCCATAATCCAAACACTAAAAATATAGCGAAAAATAGCCTCATTTTGACTCTCCTATAAACGAATAGCCCTATTGTATAAACCCTTGTTGCCAATAAAACAAAAAATATCCTTATGATTCTCATAAAAAAATTCAGGGCAATTAAATAAAGCTTTCCATTGACAAATATTACGCCTTTATCATTAAATGACTTTGCATTTTTAACCTATTTTAGGAGTTCCTAATGAAAACCACTTTAAAAAGCTTAACCCTATTAACTGCGCTGGCTTCTGCCAATGCATTTGCTTTTAATGTACCTGGTCCACTCGTGGATCCTGCTTGGGTCAACCAACATAAAGGCGATATCAAAATCCTAGAGATTGGAAAAAAAGCCCATCTGCCAGGGGCAGAGCCTGTGAACTATAAAAAAGTGCGTGTTAAAACCACTGTAGAAGGCGTAAAAGCCAAAGGTATGCTCCCTTCAAAAGCACAATGGGAGAAGATGGTACAAGGTTGGGGCATCAATAAAGGCGACGCAATCGTTATCGCCTACCCAGGAAAAAGTCCAAAAGATGCGACCAAAGCGACACGTCTTTACTGGCAGTTTAAATACTATGGTGACAACAATGTTTCTATTATGAATGGCGGCATGGTCGCTTACAAAAAAGCCAAACTGCCTCTAGATAAAAAAGGGCATGGTGATTTAGGGAAAAAAGGGAACTGGGTAGCCACTGCTGAAGACAAATCGATTTATGCTAGCACCGCAGACACCGAAGCCGCTTCACAAGGTAAAAATGGTTATCAATTGATCGACAGCCGCAACACCAGCCTCTACCTAGGCACTTGGCATAAAGGTTCTGTCAAAGGTGCTGGACACATCGCGGGGGCAAAACTTTATCCTTTCGACTTAGCCACCTCAGCCAAGCCCGCTAAATTCCTTTCTGCCGACGCTTATAAAAAAGCGGCAGCAGCCGTCAATGTTGATCTGACTAAACCAAGCATTGCTTACTGCAACACAGGACACCTTGCCTCTGGTAACTGGTTCATTATGCATGAGCTATTGGGCAACAAAAAAGCCAAACTTTATGATGGTTCTGCTCACCTTTGGACCCAGCACGGCAAGCCATTGGTTAAATTTAAAATGGAAAATATGTAAGCATACTTAAAGCTGAAACAAGCCCCATAAAAATCCCCCGAGCATGAAATGCATCGGGGGATTTTTTTATTTAGGTGAAGTCGAGAGTTTTTCACGAGATGGCTACACGGATAAAAAAGCTAAGTTCATCCTTCTAACTTCAGCGTTTTCACCCAATCAACCCCTAACTCTTTTAACAGGCTAGGTTCTAATACTCCCTCTTCCAAAGAGACCTTTTTATCCAGTAAATGCACCATCTGAATTAAAGTCTTCAGAGGTTCAAAGTCCTGCTTTTGTTTCAATTTTAATACCCAATCTGCACTCAACTGAATCGAATAAATACTGTCAGACTGTAGGGTACTTAAGCGGAAATTTTCATCATCCACTCCTTCCAGCATAAAAGTAAAACCTACATCAGAAAGGGCTTTGACAGTTTTTTGACACTCTTCACCCATAGATTCCCAGTCCAAAATAGGTGACTGAAGTACCACCTCATGGGTCTCGACTTGATGATGGGCGATAAACTGCTCCATTTTTTCCACCAAATCTTGTCGTTTCAACAGATAAGGCAACAGGGGTAAACTTACCCGCTGGCAATTTTTGCCACAATGCGCCGCATCCAAACTCTTTAAGCGATAAAATCCGCTGTCCAATAACCAAAGACCCACTTGATCCGCATAACGACTTTTCTCCAGCTTATCCTGCCACATGGGTAATGCCTGCTGCTTCCAGCAGACAGAGAGCTGCAGCATCTCCAATGCCGAACTAGCACTATCTAACTGCTCACAATGACAGCTCACCAACTCTGCCGCCTCAATGGCTCTTTCCAAATCCGCCACCTCGGCCACAAATTTCTGGTACGGAGAGACATAATTGGCATCATAAAATACCATACGCCCTTTACCCTGCTCCTTGGCCACATATAACGCCTGATCTGCATGCTCAATCAGCTCAGATGCCGATCGACCCTCTTCTGGAAATCTCGCCACCCCCACACTGGTAGAAATTTTCACCGGCTTACCCGATAGCCAATAATCCCGGCTCACTTCCGAGATAATGCGGTTAGCCACCACTTCTATCACCTCTTTATCCGAGGTTTCGGGAATCAAAGCGACAAACTCATCTCCGCCCAAACGGAAGACCCAATCCTCATCTCGTAAAGAAAAAATTAATCTCGCCGCCACATGCCGTAACAACTCATCACCCATCCGATGACCCAGCTGATCATTCACTGCTTTAAAGCCATCCAAATCCAAAAACAACAAACTAAAATGACTCTCTTCATGGTGTGATGAAATCAGCAAAGCCTCCAACACCTCATCAAAATAAGCACGATTTGGCAAATGCGTTAAGGCATCATAATGGGCTTTTCGGAATAACTGCTGTTTTTCAACATCCACAACAGCGGACGAAGACTGTCCTCCCTGAACCTTTGCTTCTAAAAGTGACTGAATACTTTGATCCGCTGCGGTCGAAAATCGACTTTTCAGCTGATTTAACACCGCCTCTGTTGAATATGACGCCTCATGGCGTACTTTTTCCTGAGGAACTGTTTTATCTAACAGCCCCTCCTCTGCGACCATCTCTACCATGGTTTTTCCCTCGTGTGATAGAATATTTTTTACGCTATTTTGCGCTTATCACTCTCTAAGCAATTGTTATGCCAAAGGAATTAAATTTATGCTCACTATCGGAACCCCTCTCTCTCCAACCGCCACCAAAGTGATGCTCTGTGGATCAGGTGAACTCGGTAAAGAAGTCGCTATTGAGTACCAAAGACTTGGCTTAGAAGTGATTGCCGTAGATCGCTACCCCAATGCCCCTGCAATGCAAGTCGCACACCGTAGCCATGTGATTGATATGTTGGACGGCGAAGCGTTAAAGGCTTTAATTTTGCAAGAACAGCCCGACTATATCGTGCCAGAGATTGAAGCCATTGCCACCGATGCTTTAGCTGAGTTGGAAGCAGAAGGGTTTAATGTCATCCCCACCGCCAAAGCGACACAACTGACCATGAACCGAGAAGGCATTCGTCGTTTGGCCGCAGAAGAACTAGGCCTTAAAACCTCACCTTACGCCTTTGCCGACACTTGGGAAGACTTTCAAACCGCTGTCAAACAGATTGGTATTCCCTGTGTGGTCAAACCCATTATGAGCTCTTCTGGAAAAGGGCAAAGTGTGATTCAATCCGAAGCCGACATTGAACAGGCTTGGCAATATGCACAAGAAGGCGGTCGAGCAGGCAAAGGCAAAGTGATCGTAGAAGGGTTTATTGATTTTGACTATGAAATCACCCTACTCACTATTCAACACAAAGATGGTATTGCCTTCTGCGAACCCATTGGACACCACCAAGAAGATGGCGACTACCGCCAATCTTGGCAACCCCACCCCATGAGCCAAGCCGCCATCGAAAAAGCCCAAACCATGGCAAAGGCCGTCACCCAAGCTCTATGCGGTGAAACGGGTCGAGGGCTTTTTGGGGTTGAACTCTTTGTAAAAGAGGATGAGGTCATCTTTAGCGAAGTCTCACCTCGTCCCCACGACACAGGCATGGTCACCCTGATTTCACAAGACCTATCAGAGTTTGCCCTTCATGTGCGTGCCATCTTGGGATTACCCATCCCCAATATCACCCAACATGGTCCTTCCGCCTCCAGTGTCATTCTGCCCACAGGGGACAGTACCCAGACACAATACACCAATCTAGAAGCGGCACTTGCTGAACCTGATACCCAGCTTAGACTATTCGGCAAACCCGAAATTCACGGCCGCCGTCGAATGGGTGTTGCACTCGCCCGAGCAGCCAATATAGACGACGCCATCGCCAAAGCCAAACGCTCAGCCGAAGCGGTCAAAGTCATTTTCTAACCCCCTCTGTCAAAATTTTTTCACCCAAGTTGGCACACTCCCTGCTATATCGTCCTCAAACAATAAAACTTGAGGACGATTAAACAATATTGTTTAGTCCCTCGCCGTTAACACACAAGGGAAAATCAGAGAGCTTTGCACAAGTGGAACGCGTTAGCTTTTTATCTGCGCAACCATCTCCTGTAAAGCGCTCATCAAACACCAACACAAGGGGAAAAACCATGACAACCAATCTAAATGCACAAACACAACAACAAACCGCACCCCTGCTTCAAGAGTATGTGCGTCAACAAGAAGTTGAGCAGGAGTTGGCTCAAAACCCAAATAAAACCATCTTGCTTTTATTACAAGGCGTGGTCGATAAAGGGAATCTAGCCAAAATTTGCCATCAAAGCGAAGCTTGGGTCGAAAAAGGCTTCCATCTCGGTCGTATGACCACCATTCTGGATGCACTGCGTGACCGTCTTCACATGAGCCAAGAGACCCCTCTGGCTTACGATCTTGAAGAACTCTATCGTTATGCAGACCAATCGATTCAAGAAGCCGTATTTGAAAAAGATACCTTCTATCTAGACAGTGCGATTGAAATTCTTTCTGAACTACGAGATGCCTGGCTAGAGATGATGCAACAGACTGGACAAATTCCAACCAACGCATAACATTCTCCTCCCCTCCTCTCATCTACGAGAGGAGGAATCCTTTATAAATTCAAATGGTTAAAATTATATTAGAAAACACTTAAAAAGTTTCTCAACAAGCTCTTGCTTTCAACCCTAAACCTGATATATTTAACCCTCTCATTGTGATTGGCACTGCCATTCACGATGTCTCAGACTTAGCTTTCTATAAGTGGCGGCTTCATGTTCCACATGAAACCTGTTTATAGAACAATTTGGAGGCAAAAAATGAATGAACTTGTTGTTAGAAACGCCGGTATGGATTTGGTGCCAGGCAAAAACCTCGACACCTATCTCCGTACCATTCAATCATTTCCTCAGTTAAGTGCTGAACAAGAACGGGAATTGGCAGAAAGGTATTACTACCATAAGGACATGGATGCAGCGAGACAACTTGTGCTCTCTTCCCTGCGTTATGTCGTGCCAATCGCTCGCTCTTATAGTGGTTACGGCCTACCTTTAGCCGACCTGATTCAAGAGGGCAATATTGGGCTACTCAAAGCCATCAAACGCTTTGATCCCAAAGAAAATGTCCGCTTGATGACCTTTGCTGTGCACTGGATTCGTGCAGAAATCAATGAATTCGTGATTCGTAACTGGCGGATTGTCAAAACCGCCACCACCAAAGCCCAACGCAAACTGTTCTTCAAATTACGAGGGGCGAAAAAGTCACTCGAGTGGCTCAGCGACAAAGATGCCGATACCGTTGCCAAAGATTTAGGCGTGACTCGAAAGGATGTACTAGAGATGGAAAGTCGCCTTTATGGGCGGGATCTTTCTGTCAACCTCTCCCCTGATGAAGAGGAAGAGGAAAATACACACTTTCCCGTCCTGGTCAGTGAGGAACTGGATCCAGAAAACGCACTGGCCAATGAAAGTGAAGCAGAATACCAGCAAAAGCTCATGGCAAAAGCCTTAGCCGAGCTGGATGACCGCAGTCGAGACATTTTGCAGAAACGATGGTTAAATGATGAAAAAGTAGGCTTGAAAGAATTAGCCGAAACCTATGGCGTTTCCATGGAACGCATTCGGCAAATTGAAAAACAAGCCATGAAAAAAATCAAAAAACGCATGGAAGAAGCAGCCGCCTAGAGACAGAAAGCTAGGTCTGTAACCACCCCAGCTTTATGCTGGGTTTTTTATGCAAAGTTTTCGAAAACTCAGGCGAACTTGCCAACTTTTCTAAAATCCCCAGTCCTGCTCGGCAATTTGGCTAAATTTAATCTAACCGCCACTCTTTTAAAGTGCGAATCAATAAATCTTCTGGCGTATCGCCCGTGATATAGGCTTTGCCAATCGCTTTGAGCAGCACCAGACGAATCACCCCTTTCTGCACTTTTTTATCTCCTGCCATCAGTTCCAGATACCGCTCAATCGGCATCTCTTCCAAGCTGGGTGGATAGATGGGCAAGCGAGCTTCGGTAAAGGCTCGACCAATGCGTTCCACCGTCTCTGGACTCAAATCCCCCCGCAATTGTGAAAGATACGCCGCCTGCATGGTGCCTGCACTCACCCCTTCGCCATGCAGCCATTTGCCATACCCCA
>JALUXI010000151.1 GCA_027019045.1 Piscirickettsiaceae bacterium
GAAATCAACGAACAACTGGTTTTAGGGTTAATGAATGAAACGCAAAAAGCCGAATTTGCAATACACCACGAGTGCAACTTTGCCTACTCTTTACCTGGCACTGCTCGCTTTCGTGTGAATGCCTTTATCCAAAGAGGCGAGCCTGGGATGGTGATTCGAGTCATCAATACAAAAATTCCCAATGCAGATGATTTGGGCTTGCCCCCCATTCTTAAAGCGTTGATTATGGAAAAGCGTGGCCTGATTCTCTTTGTCGGCGCCACGGGCTCAGGGAAATCCACCTCCCTGGCTGCGCTGGTTGGCTACCGCAATGAAAATAGTCACGGCCACATCATTACGATTGAAGACCCCATTGAATTTGTCCACCAACACAAAGGCTGCATCGTGACGCAACGAGAAGTTGGCACCGATACCGAATCTTACGAAGCCGCCTTAAAAAACACCTTACGCCAAGCACCCGATGTGATCCTCATTGGAGAAATTCGAGCGCAAGAAACCATGGATCACGCCATCGCCTTTGCTGAAACAGGCCATCTCTGCCTCTCCACTCTGCATGCCAACAACACCAACCAAGCCCTTGACCGCATTATCAACTTCTTCCCCGAAGAGCGCCGTGACCAACTGCTGATGGATCTCTCTCTCAACCTCAAGGCGATTGTCTCTCAGCGGCTGATTCCTAAAATTGGTGGCGGTCGGGTCGCAGCGATTGAAATTCTGATTAACTCCCCTCGTATCTCCGACCTCATCTTTAAAGGCGAAGTGCATGAAATCAAAGAAGCCATTGCCGCTTCTCGAGAACAAGGGATGCAAACCTTTGACCAAGCCCTTTTTGATCTTTACGAATCGGGACAGATCAGTTACGAAGATGCGCTGAGAAATGCCGATGCCCTCAATGACCTTAGACTACAACTCAAACTCAATAGCCAACGCTTTAAACAAGAAGAGGGTAAAAAGGAAGCTGAACAGGCACCTGCTTTTAGTATTCAAGATGACTAAGGTAGCGCTGTTTTACGATCATGCCATAAATTAGAAGGGGGTAATGGTGCATTCGGGGGAGACATCTTTTGCGGCGGTACCGATTTGACCAAATGCCACTTTTCTTGCTCCCATCGCCAAAACTCCTGCACCACAGCCCAATCATTTTTACCTTTTTGAATCGGATAGCTCACAAAATACAGCCCTGCCTCATTTGGATACGCCATCACATTCACATCCTGCCACCTCGCCCCGATTCCATGACGACGAAACACCACCCAACTATGCCGCATCCAAGCTTGCTTAAACCCTTTCCAATCAAAATCTTGGGCTTTCTGAATACTCGATTCTGTGACCAATAATACAGGCGTTGCCTGCGGTAAACGCCATTTTTGAATGAGCAGTTTCATATCAGGATTACTCAATACCACACACCCTTTACTATCCTGCGGTGCACGGACATAAGTTTTTTCAGGCGTACCATGCAACCAAATCCCCGACCCACTTCGCCCCTGCAATTGATCCCAACCATTTGGATAATTCAGCGTCAAAGCGCCCGCTCCATAAAGCGGCGGCAGCGTCGATTCTGGATACCACTTTTCGATTAAATAACTCCCAATCGGCGTGCGTCCATCCCCTTTAGTCTGCTTTCCAAACCCCTGCTTCCCCAGCGTAATATAAACATCGGTCACCTTCTCAGGTTGTTGCGCATGTTGACGGAACAGATATAACCGATTCCGACTTAAATCCACCAAAATCCAATAGGGCGTGCGCTCACCCCACTTCACCAAATATCGTTTTAATAACTGCTCGCCCACTTGCTGTTGCTGCTGTGCCTGCCAGCGGCTTTTAGCCTCCTCAATCAATGATTGCACCTTTGGCTGTTGGTGCAGTGCCAATACCTGTTGCCACTGCCCTGCCTTAAACATCAACAAATCTGCTTTCAATAGATGCGCCAATTGATAATGCGGATACTGTTTAAGCAACTGCCCCACCAACTGCTCTGCTAACGACAAATCCCCTTGCTCCATCGCTGAAAATGACTGCACCACCAATCGCTCAGCGGATACCTTCTGTGCCGCCCATCCTGTCATCTGCCAACACAGCAGTCCCAGCAGCAAGCCCCATCTCGATAAGCTCAAGCTCGCTTCTCCTCAAGATTCAGCTCACGCACAATCTGCCAGCGACCTTTTACCTTCTGCCACAACCACGCTTTATGACTGACACTATGGAACAGATTAGAACGATAATCCTGTTTGGCATGCACCCAAACCAAATCATCCCCCACAGGC
>JALUXI010000152.1 GCA_027019045.1 Piscirickettsiaceae bacterium
GAAGGTCACTATATCCGCCGTCTGCCTAAAGAGGGCAAATCCCCCTTCTCAGCACAACAGACCCTCATAAAAAAATACAACCAAACCTGTCAACACTAGAGAACAAGATGACTGAAGAAAATAAGCAGATCAAAGAGCAAACCAGCGAGCAAACGAACGACAGCACAGACAACCTCTATGCCGCCATCGATTTAGGCTCCAATAGCTTCCACATGATTATCGCCCGAGAAGTCCACGGGCAGATGCAAGTGATCGACAAGCACAAAGAGATGGTGCGGCTGCGTTCAGGGCTGGACGAAAAAGGCCACCTCACCCCTGAAGCCTTTGAAGCAGGCATCGCCTGCCTTGAACGCTTTGGTCAACTGATTCGCAACATCTCCGCCCAAAATGTCCGAGCCGTTGGCACCAATACCTTACGAAACGCCAAAAACAGCCGAGACTTCCTCAAAGCCGCCCGCAAAGCCCTCGGCCATGAAATCCAAATCATTGCAGGGCAAGAAGAAGCTCGTCTGATTTATCTTGGTGTTGCACACGGACTCCCGCAAAGCGACGACCAACGCCTCGTCATGGACATTGGTGGCGGCAGCACCGAATATATCATCGGTCAACACTTCCAATACCAACACCTCACCTCCACCGAAATGGGCTGTGTCAGCATCAGCCAAAAATATTTCAAATCAGGCGAACTGAGCGAAAAAGCGTTTCACAAAGCGATTGAAGCCTGTCGTCAAATCCTCCTACCGCATAAAAATATCCTCAAAAAACTCGGCTGGGATATCGCCTATGGCGCTTCAGGTACCATTAAATCCGTTGGTGCCATCTTGGAAGAAAATGGCTGGAGCGAGAGTGGCATCACCCTCAAAGGCTTGCTCAAACTCAAACAAGCGCTGATTGATGCGGAACATATCGACCAAGCCGATATCCCAGGCTTTAAAGAAGAACGCCGCCCCGTACTCGCAGGCGGACTTGCCATTCTGATTGCCACTTTTGAAGAGCTGAAAATCAAACAGATGCAAGTCTCACAAAACGCCCTGCGAGAAGGGCTGATTTTCGACAGCCTCGGTCGACTCTTTGCCGAAGATGTGCGGGAAAGCAGTGTCAAATCCATGCAAACTTGGATGAAAGTTGACACAGCCCAAGCCAACCACATCGCCCAAACTGCCCGCAAGCTCTACACCCAAGCCCGCAATATCTGGCAACTGCGCAATGAAGATTACGACTACGCCAAGCTCCTCAAATGGGCGGCCGAACTACACGAAGTCGGTATCGCCATCAGCTACAAACGCTACCGCCACCACTCCGCCTATATCATCGGCAATGCCGACCTGCCAGGCTTCTCCCAGCAAGAGACCCAAATGCTCGCCGCCATGCTCCTCAACCACCGAGGCAAACTCAATGAAGAAAGTTTCAAAACCCTCCCAGAGCCGCATGACGAAAAAGTCCGCCTGCTCACCCTGCTACTACGACTCGCCGTGCGTATTCACCGAGGACGAGACTATGAACAACCCGACCCCATTCTCGATATAGAAGCAGACAGCCTCCACCTCTCATTTGACGACCACTGGCTAGACAAACACCCCCTCACCGCCATGGATCTCAAAATCGAAGCCAAACGCCTCCAAGCCGCAGGCTTTAAATTAACATTTCAATAAAAAGAGAGCTTTGCACGAGATAGCTACACGGATAAAAAAGGCTAAAACTTCTTTTTTCTCTCGCGTCCCACTCGTGCAAAGATCTCAAGGAGTAAATCATGTCCTGCTGTTCATCCTCAAGCTGCAAAAGCACACCTAAAAAAACACTCACCTGCCCTGCCAATGGCAAGTCCTATCGCACCCTGCCCAATCACACGGTTCGCCATCACCTAAAAACCCCTTGGCAATATGAAGACATCATCAGCCAATACACCTTCGCTTTCTGTGATGACCCAAACTGTGAAGTCATCTACTTCACCGACCAAAATGAAATCTTCACTCAAACAGACCTTCGTACCCCTGTCGGTCAAAAATCCCAAGCACCCGATGCTTTAATCTGCTACTGCTTCAATGTCACCCGCCAACACGCCAATCCAGACACCCAAGCCTTCGTCGTACAACAAACCAAAGCCAAACACTGCGCCTGCGAAACTCTCAACCCCAGCAGCCGCTGCTGCCTCAAAGATTTCCCGAAGCTCCCGAAAAAAATAACAAAATCCCAAAATCCCCAGTCCCGAGTATCAAGATATTGACTAAAACCCGTCATTGACGGATAATAATTAAATGTA
>JALUXI010000153.1 GCA_027019045.1 Piscirickettsiaceae bacterium
TTGAAGTGGAAAAACAACGCCAGCTCAAAGCCCAAAAAGAGGCAGAAAAAGCCGCCAAAAAACAAGCCCGCAGAAAATCGAGCCGCAGAAATCGAAAATAAATGCCCAAATCCCCAGTCCCGCTATGAAAACAAACCACCTTCCCCTTTCTAAAATTGCACGCCTTGCCCAGATGCCTGAAGCAGAGCTTCTGCAATCAATGAAACAAGCGGAACTCATCACCTTCAACCCAGAAACACAACATTGGGAAATCACACCTCTTGGATATGAGTTAGAAGTTCAAGTCCTACATAGCCCCATCAGAGACATCATTCTCCTGCCCGAAGACTTTACACCACTTATTCACTATCTCCAACAATCAACCCCCTCACCCTAACCCTTCGTTACATCTGTAAATAATTTACACCGTTCCATTTCAATATCGTTAATAATTTTGTTAGAATTAAACCTCTTACCTACAGAAAATATTAAGCCATGCATCAGCTAACACACAATCTTCCCATTCAATATGACCGTATTGAAAAAGCCTTTAAAGCTTTCTATGCTTATATGCGGAACTCACCCCACTTTAATCAATTCTTTGAATCTGATGAACAGATTGATCGCTTGATTATTAAACAAGCACGCAATTTCTATAATAGCTTTGCCATGACTGAGGCTGAGTTCATCCAAAACTATGAACGCCTCGGCTATATGCATGCTGAACTTGGGCTACCTATTGAGGATATGTTTGCAGGGTTAAGTATGATTCGTGACCATCTACTAGAAAATACCCCTGCGGATTTTCATCAAAAAATCTATCAACTGATTGAAAAAATGGATAAATGGCTTGCCAAAGGCTACCTCAGCCATCAGCTTAAAGAGACCCAAGAGCTGATAACGGTTTCCATTAAAAATATCCAAAAAGTCACGCCTGAAAAACACCAACACTATGTCCTACGCCCTATTAACTGGCTTTCTAGGCTTTTACAAAGCCTTCAAAACCCCAACTTTCAACCCGATAGTGCTGAAGAGTGCCCTTTGACTCAAATTATCAATCAACTCGATTTAGAAGATGAAGTACGAAAACAAATCCACAACGCCCATCAAGAACAACATACACTCGGTGCCAGCTTTGTATTCTTCTATCGTGACCAAAACTACACACTCGTAGGCTTTATCCTCTCCAAGCTCAGTGCAATCAGTTTAGCTTTGAGCAACCAAATGTCCTATGTGGTCTCACAAAATATTATCCAAAAACTCCAGCACGATAGCCTCACTGGCCTTCTACTGCGTCACTCGCTCATAGAACAGTTTGAACTGATCCGCAACCTAGCATTAGGCCGCAAAGAAGGGTTTGGAGTTTTAATGATGGATATTGATCACTTTAAACAGATCAATGACACCTACGGTCATCAAGCAGGTGATGAAGTCCTCAAAACAGTAGGGAAACTGCTTAAACAGCACGCTCGTGAACATGATATTGCCTTCCGTTATGGAGGAGAAGAGTTTTTAATCTTCGTCACTCATATTGATGCACAACATCTTGCTTCAGTAGCAGAAAGAATCCGACAAGCCATTGAAAACCTAACCATTACTTGGCAAGAACACCTCATCCCAATCACTCTAAGCATTGGTTGTCACTGGGTTAAATTCAATGAACTTGACCAACCACTTGAACAAATTCTGCAACAAGCCGATCAAAACCTTTATCATGCCAAAGAAAACGGCCGCAACCAAGTAATCTGCACAGGGATTGAACACTAAAAAACCGCCTTTCGGCGGTTTCGATTGACTCATATTATTCTATGAATAACTGTTCAAATTACCCCTGAAACTCGTCAACTCAAAGCGGAAGTTGCGAATTTCAGGGTAAAAGAAAACTACTTAGACATCCAACTCAAAAGCACTGTGTAACGCTTGGACTGCCTCTTCTAAATGCTCTTCATCAATCACCACTGAAATTTTAATCTCAGTGGTACCGATCATCTGGATATTGATATTGTGATCTGCCAAAGTCTTAAACATAGTGCTGGCAATACCTGAATGGGACTTCATCCCTACGCCCACCATTGAGACCTTCACAATCGTATCATCCGCTAAGACCTCTCTTGCGCCTAGCTTTTCTGCGGTTTGTTGCAGAATCTCAAATGCCTGCTTGCAATCATTGCGGTGGACGGTAAAGGTAAAGTCTGTGGTGCCATCCACGCCTTGGTTTTGAATAATCAAATCCACATCGATATTGGCGTTAGAAATTGGCTCTAGAATTTGA
>JALUXI010000154.1 GCA_027019045.1 Piscirickettsiaceae bacterium
CCAGACTCCCACATCGCTTTGATAGGGTTCTTGATGGTGCCATCGTCATTCAATTCTTTACCGATCAAAGTATAGGTATCAGGACCTGCATAAACACAAAAATCGAGTGCCACCGAATTGTGACGATGTGGTTTTTGTACTACACCAGCAGGTAATACATTATAGAGAGACCATAGTGTATGCGTCACGGTCATGGTGTGTGGGAAGTTGGGGTTCGACAAGAGAATACCTGTACGGTTGCGCTGCTCTTTTTCCGCCTCTAAACGCACTTTCTCCAACTCATAATCTAACTTTTCTTTGGTATAAAGCACCGGTTCAAACCGCTCCTTAACCGGCGCCACCCCCAAATATTCAAGCAGAGGACTGTCCGTTACCCAATAAATGGCGGTATCTTCAGTGGCGGTATGTATTGCATCAGGGACTGCGGGCAGGGTAAAAAGATCCCCCTCTTTCCATTGAATGGTGCCATGTTTCATTTGCGTTTTGCCTGAACCGCGAATCACATAGAAGAGTTGCGAAGTGGCTTGGCTATCCGTTTTTAGAGTATCGTCGGGGCGAATATGAATAAAGTGCGCCAAGAGATTCGGTGTAGTTGCCGGATAATCTGTTTGAAGCGTTTCAGACAGGTTAAATGGAATGATTTTAGTTTCCACAATTTGGTGTAAGCTGCTTGGGTATGCCACCACTTCAATTTTTGGCATCGGTGGATTTACCGCAGACATATACTCTTTCACTTCAGCCTGCTGTTCCCACTTCTGCTGAGCCTGCTGTTGAATTTGCGCTTGTGTCGGTCGATGCGTATTTGGAATCATGATGTCACCTGTTTTAATATTTTTTATAATCTTGATATTTTAGCGTTTTTTGAATGCATTTAATTTTTTTCGTTCGCTAGAAGAGGGGATGCCCAGTGCTTCTCGATATTTAGCAACCGTTCGTCGGGCAATGGTAATATCCCTGTCTTCCAGCAACTGCATTAATTTATTGTCACTCAATGGCTTGGCAGGATCTTCACCATCAATGAACTCTTTAATGTGCGATTTGATTGCAATTGAAGATTGGTCTTCTGAACCATATTGCGTCACCCCTGTTGAAAAGAAATATTTCAATTCATAGGTACCTCTTGGAGTCTGAATGTATTTTTGATTAGTCGCTCGAGAAATGGTCGATTCATGAAGGTCGAGTGCTTCAGCAACATCTCGCAACACCATCGGTTGCATCGCTTGCTCACCCTCTTCAAAAAATCGTGCTTGTGTTTGGACGATATATTCACCAACTCGCAGTAGTGTCTCACCACGATTCTGAATTCCTTTAATAAGTCCTCTTGCCTCAATCATCTGTTCTTTAATTTGTTGAGATTGCTGACTGTCATCGATATTTTTTGCTAAATCGATGTAAACAGGGTTGATGCGTAATTTAGGGAAAACATTCGGATTGAGCTCAACTTTCCATCCATTTTCTTGGCGGAAAAGCAGTAGATCAGGAATAATGACAGATTGTTCAATATTGCTGTATTCACAGCCAGGGCGAGGATTCAAGGTTTGAATCAAACGAAGTAGATCATCTAAAGCTTCGTCATTGAGTTTGTAGCGTTTTTTGATGCGCTTATAGTCATGGGAACTTAACCAATCAAAACTCTCTTTGATCACCTGCTTGGCCGTGACAACAATAGGGGACGCTTTTAAAATATCCAATTGTATCAGCAGTGTCTCTTGAAGGTCTCGTGCTGCCACGCCATTAGGTTCAAATTGTTGAACCATGGATAATACTACTTCCACATCTTCCACAGTGACTGAAAAATCATCTGTATTGATCTCATTTACAATCTCTTCAACAGAAACAGTCAAGAAACCATCTTCATTGATATGATCAATAATAAATTCTGCAATCTCCCGTTGATTGGGTTGCCAAGAGGTAATCTCCAGTTGCCATTGAAGCTTGTCATAAAGGGATTCATGAGAGGCGGTATAGTTTTCAGCAGCAACAAAGTCATCTTGAGTGCTAATCGGTTGAGAAGGGGGTTCATAATCAGAGTACACTTCCTGCCAATCGCAATCAATCTCTAAATCTTCATCAATATTGTCTGCTTTTTCCAAATCAAGCTGTGATTCGGAAACATCTGTGTTTAACTCTTCATCCTTATCTTCTTCAAGCAGGTCGGCTTCAAGCGTCTCATCTAAATCCTCTTCTAGGTCATCAGCCACCTCCAACATAAAATTTGTCTGCATGGTCTGTTCAATCGTCTGTTGAACCTCTAAAGCAGAGTACTGCAGAATTTTGATGGACTGCTGTAGTTGTGGTGTCAGTTTAAGGTTTTGACCGACATTGATCTGTAACCCTGGCATCATCGCCATATTTCGTATCCCCTTGAAGTTTTACGACTTGAGATTATCTTTCACTTAGAATCGTTTCAGATATAATAATGCAAAACTAAAAGGAAAAACACAGATATTCATAAACTGTGCCAAAATTCTAGAAAAATCTGAGGAGTTAAACAGATGTCCATTAAAAAAGAAGCTTGCGAGCTGGTTGAACGACTTGATGATAATGCAACTTGGGAAGACCTGATTAAAGAGTTATATCGTCAAAAGAAAGTCACTGTGGGTATGACAGAAGATGAACTTGTAAAAACCGAACTCAGCGAAAGCGACTTGAATGCTATCGTCGGGCGGATTGAATCTGCAAAAGCCATTCCTGATGATATGCGTAATACAAAAGAATATAAGCCAGGTAATGCCACAACCTTAGGAATGGTAGGAGGTGTGATTGCAGTACTGTTTTCATTTGTCTTTCCTCCTATTGCATGGTTTGGGGGGATGGCAGCTGTCATCGGTGGCATGGTCGGTTTAAAAAACCACGAAGAAAAAGCATGGATTCCCATTTTACTCGCCATTGTTTCCTTGATTCCCATGTTTGTTATTATGAAACACTAAAAAACCGCCTTGAACAGTTTGCGTAGATAATGGGTAAATAAGCTGCAATAGCTCAACAGCTTTTATCCATCTACAAACATACGAAGAGTATTTAAAGCCTCAAACCGCACCAAAAGCTTCGAGGCTTTTTTATTGACCAACCTATAATTGTTCGCATAATGTATATTATGTTAAATTTGATATTTAAAAGAAAAAGACAGACCCCTCCCTATCCTTCTCTCGGTTAAATAATAGCTTTTGGTAGTTAATGGTGAGTTTACAACGTGTAAATAACCACTTTCCAACGCTGAAGTGGCGAATTTCAGTTGGGAGTTGAAAGTAGTTACTTATCGTTTTGATTGTTGACGATAAGCTCTTAATGCATTTTCAAGTTGCAAAGAGTAATCGAGTGAAATTTGATCCGCTTGAAATGGTTCGGTCGGTTTGAGGTTTCTGAAATATTTCAGTTTCTGTTGATCATTGCCTTTCGGCTTTTTATTGAGCGGATGTGGCCATTGTGCCATACTGTGACACGCTAGACAAGCACTGCCTTTTAAGTCCATAGGACCATTCAAGCGTCCTGCCCAGCCTAATCGTTGTTTAGCGTAATCAGGTGCTCTGGGTAAGATAATGGTCTCTTTAAGTTTTTTACCATGTTGAATATCTTTAGGGGTGATACCAGGGTCATTTCCCCACTGTACGCCGACAGGCACCATTCTGTCCCAGCCTGTTTTTCCAGGAGCATCTTTGTCATAAACATAAGTTCCCATCACCCAACTGGTGGTATCATCTGCTCGCTTATCTCGGATGGCAAAATCCATCTGCACCAGTCGTACAGGCTGAATTTTTTTAGGACTTTTTCGGCTGATTTGGCTATGAATGTTGGCGTAAAAAACGGGCGCCCCTTTTAATATAGGCAGTTGTTGATCATCACCAGTGACAAACACCCACTTAAAGACAAAAGTGCCTTCAGGGAATTCTGTCTGAGTGAGATCAGGTTTGCCATTTAATTTAGGGTTTTTCCAAATTTTTCCAATCTGATAAGCACCAATGGGATTGTAGTAAGCGACTTCCCACTTCTGTTGCGTTTTCGATTGATGGGGATCTAATTCAAAAGGCTTAACATCCCGTTCCCGCTGCAAACCATGAATGGCTTCTCTTGCACGCCGTCCTGTGGTGAGCATTGGCATATGATACCAGTCATGTAGATTGTTCTTTGCAGGATAATAATTGGCTTCAGCCATGCCTTGGAGAATGTACTGTTTAATAAAAGCCAGATACTTTTGCGGTTCAGATTTAAAGTCAATCTGCTCCCACGGACGAGGTATGTTTGGAAAGTCGGCTGGATAATCTTGCCTTAAATGAAAAACAGAACCATGATAACCTTTAGGCAAGGTATCTTGAAAATCAGCAAACTGAACGGCTTCCGCATAAACATTAGAAACCGTAAAACTCAAAAAAATATTTAAAAAAATACCAAAATCCCCAGTCCTGAACACTTTTTTAAGGGAGCAGGACTGGGGATTTTGACAATTTTCTCTACTTTTTCGCATTATTGCTCGGCGTTTGGCAGGATAGCTTTGATATTTTCTGGTGGGCGACCCATTGCGACTTTATCTCCAATTTTCACAATCGGCCGCTCAATCAACCTTGGATTTTCAGATAAGATTTTTAACCAAGCTGCCCGACTGCGTTGGTCATTAACATCTAGCCCCAACTCTTTAAATAGAGCCTCTTTGGTGCGGATAATCGCCAAAGGTTGAACATCCATTGCTTCACAGAGTTGATCTAGCTCTTCAGGTGTAGGCGGATTGTCTAAATAGCGAATCTCTTCAATCTCTAATCCTGCATCTTCAAGTATTTTATAGGTTTCACGACTTTTTGAGCATCGTGGATTGTGGTAAATGGTTGCTTTCATTTAAGTTTCTCCCTAAAACGGACTATCATGATCATCATCTTGTTCAAGCCGCTGATTTAATGCCTCTTCAACAGCCTCAATCCGAGATTTGCATAAATTATATGCTCTTGTCGCTTCATCCACCATCGGTACTAATTCATCAATATCTACCTCTTGAGATTGGCTCAATTTCTGGGCGATCTCTTGTAGTTTTTGATAGTTTTCTTTAAAGCTTTCGCCGTTTGAACTCATTCCACTTCTCCTGTAATCTCTGCCGTTACTGCACCATCACTGAATTCTAAAGTGACTTGCCTATTTTTTAAAGCTTGTTGCTTATTTTTTATCGGTTCCCCTGCTGAAGTTTTGACCAGAGCGAACCCCCTTTCTAACTGTTGTTTTGGTCCTGAACTTAAAATAAAACTGATCAGTTGTTTAATGGACTGCTTCTGCTGTTGCAACTGTTTGGACGCTTGCTGTTCAATCGTATTTTGGGCATGTTCCAGACCTTTTTTATGCATCTGCAATGAGGATCGTACTCGATTCTCAATCCCCGTCCACTGTTGTTCCATTTGATGTTTCGTCTGCGCCACCTGCTGCCGTGCTTTTTGTTCAACGAATTGCTGCCATTGTTCAATTTGATGTTTGAGGGCTTGTGCTTTGCTTTGTGCCTGCTGCTGTATCTGTTGATTCAACTGCTCGACTTGATGCCGCTGTGACTGTAACGAAGAACGGGCAACTTGTTGTATGAGCTGCTGGTGCTGTTCAATCTGATGGTGAGTGGTTTGTGAACATTGTTGGCTTGCGTGTTGGATATTTAACTTCAGCGGCTCAATGCGACTCTTCCAGCGTTGTAGTTGCATTTGACTTTGCTGAAAAATTCGCTGCTCAAGCTGTTCTAACTGAGCCTCTTGTGCTTGCACCTTCTGTTGTGCGGAGCGCTCAATTTGTATCCAGTGCAACTTGGCTTGCTGTGCTTTGGCAAAAATTGTTTGTCGAATCGCAGCGACGACTTTACTGGGGGTATCAAACCGAACAGCAGCCACTTCATCTAAAATTGTACTGTCTCTTTCATGTCCAATACCTGTTAAAACGGGAAGCTCTGCTAGGGCGATATGTCTAGCGATGTCATAGCTATTGAGCGGGTTGAGGTCGAGTTTCGCCCCACCTCCTCGAATAATGACTAAGGCATCAAAAGGATTGCTAACATGGAGTGATTGAAACGCTTGAAATGCCGCTTGCATCTCACCTTCTACAACAGCCTGCTCTCCTTGGAAGGTGGAGTAAAAATAGTGAAACTCACACAAGCCCAACTTCTGCAATAAATCTGCATCTACCCGAAAATCCCCCAGTCCTGCTGCCTGAGGCGGAGCAATGACGGCCACACGGAAAAAGTCTTCGGGCATGGCAAAGCGCTTGTTATTCTCATACAGCTTTTCAGCAATTAACTGTTTACGAATTTGATTCAGTCTTGCTTCTAAAGCACCGAGTGTAAAAGCGGTATCAATGTCTTGTATATCCAGAGAAAAACTAAATTTCTCATGAAAACGCACCTCTGCCAGTAAAAGCACCTTCTGCCCGACGGCCAAAGCACTGCCTGTTTCCTGTTCAAACCGAGTCAATAATGAAGGAGCAAGACTTTTCCAGATATGCGCTCGAGTTTTGGCCAACTCCTGCCCTGCTTCATTGGTTTCTACTAGTTCAAGGTAAAGATGCCCTCTTCTCTCACTCAAGCTGGCAATTTCTGCTTTGACCCAAATAGCACCAGGGAAGCCCCCTCTTAAAACCGTTTGAACCTGCCGCATCAGCTGAGAAAGTGAAACCCCCTTCTCTTCTACTAAATCGGTGTTTTGGGCTAATTCAGTATTCGGCTGGAATAAATCAGGAGATTGTGGCGTGGGCGAAGTATTGCCTAGCTGTTCAGCAACAGTATTATTTAGGGGTTCAGGTAACCACTTGGCAAATTGTACTTTCTCGTCTTCAAGCTGATCTGGTATATACCATTTTTTGATTTGTGGATTCCAACGCGCACCTAATGCCTTAGCCGCATCTTTCTCCGCAAAAGGGACCTCTAACTCAATCATCGTTCACCTTATTCTGTTCAGCCCAGTAGCGTTCACTCTGTTTTTGTCGCTCTTCAAATCGAGCCATCTCGGTTTTCACAATATTCAATGCTTCAATGACCGTCTCTACACCCGCATCTGCCTTGTGAGCATTTTGCGAAAGATACCGCCGCCACATCCGTCCACCAGGCAACCCATGAAACAGCCCTAACATATGGCGAGTGATATGAATCAACTTACCACCCTGTTGAAGGTGGTTTTCAATATAAGGGAGCATCTGCTCAACCACTTCAAAACGACTGGGAATAGGGTGATTGTCATCATAAAAAATCCTATCGACTTCAGCAAGCAGGTAAGGCTGTTCATACACCGCTCGTCCTAACATCACCCCATCCACAGCAGGCAACTCTTTCCATTCTGACAAATGTGATTTTGCCTCTTGCAAATCTGTTAAACCACCATTCAACGCAATAGGTAAGTTAGGAAATTCTGCTTTGAGCTGATGCACCCATTCATATTTCAAAGGTGGCACCTCACGATTCTCTTTAGGAGACAAGCCTTGTAACCAAGCTTTTCGAGCATGAATCACCACCCCATCTACACCAGCCTGCTCAATCTGAGAGACAAAGTCCACAAGCGTTTCAAAATCCTCTTGCTCATCAATGCCAATACGGGTTTTTACTGTCACAGGGATATCCACCACTGCCTTCATCGACGCCACATCCTCAGCCACCAATGACGGATGCCCCATTAAACAAGCCCCAATCATATTATTCTGCACACGATCAGACGGACAGCCGACATTGAGGTTGATTTCCGAATAGCCCCACTCTTCGCCTATTTTTGCACACTGAGCCAACTCATCAGGCACAGATCCTCCAAGCTGCAAGACAACGGGAGACTCTTCAGGGTTAAATCCGATAAACCGCTCTAAATTTCCCCCATAAATCATTGCCCCAGTGGTCACCATCTCCGAATACAACCAAGCATGATGAGATAACAAACGGTGAAAATAACGACAATGCCGATCCGTCCAATCAAGCATGGGCGCAATGGAAAACTGATTTGCTGAATATAAGTTATTGTTTATATTGGTATTTTCTTTTTTATCAATCACTTATATTATTTTCCTAACTTCTTTTGTTATTGTCTATTTTAGCCTTTATTTGCTCTTTTTTGCCTATTTGTTACTATTCTTTCCCCATATAAGCCCCATAAAATTTTATGGGGCGCAAAATTCACCTTTTGCTAATAATAAAGGGCTATCACAAGTGGCTTCAATAGAGAAACGCAAACGAAAAGATGGAACCATTGTATATGATGTTCGTATAAAAGTTAAAAGAGAGGGTCTATCCTTCCATCGTGAATCTAAAACCTTTTCATCCAAGCAAATAGCTCAAAATTGGGCAAAAAAAAGAGAGAAAGAAATCGAGGAGCAGTTGGCTCTTGAGGGCGGTGTTTCTAAAAAAATGACTTGGGGAGATGCCGCTAAACATCACTTGGAATTTCTGGAGTCTCAAGATAAGCTGAAGCGTACCAAGAGAACGACTATTGAGTTTTTATTAAAGCGCCCTTTTGCAAATTTACGATTAAGTGAAATCAAGTCTAAGGATATTCTCAAGCATATTCGTGATCGCATTACGGTTGATAAGGCTAAACCTCAAACGGTGAATAATGATCTTGCTTACATCGGTTCAGTGATGCGTCACGCCGCTGCTATTTTGGATGAGAGAGTTGATCTAAATGAACTTCAAATAGCTAAAGAACAGGCTTGGGCTAATGGGTTGGTCTGTAAACCCGATAGAAGGGAGCGGCGCTTAAAAAAGATTGAGGAGGCTGCTTTACTTGATTATTTTAGCAACTACAAAAAACAAGAGTGGATGGTAGATATTATCAAATTCGCCCTTGCTTCAGCTAGACGGCAATCAGAGATCACCCGTTTGCGTTGGGATGATTTGAATGAGGAGGATAATACCATTCTCGTCCGTGATTTGAAGCACCCTAAGTTAAGAGGATACTCAAAGGAAGCAAAGCTCACTCATGAGGCTATGGAGATCATTAAAAGGCAACCAAAAGACTCTGAGTTTATCTTTCCTTATAACCCTAAGACAGTGGGTTCTTACTTTACTCGTGCGTGTAAGATACTGGAAATTGAAGGACTGCGATTCCACGATTTGAGACATGAGGCAACCAGCCGATTATTTGAAGCTGGCTACTCCATTATTGAGGTGCAGATGTTTACACTTCATGAAAGCTGGAATGTTTTGAGTAGATACACCCATTTGAAGCCGAAGGATGTTAAATTGAGGTAATCTTGTGTATTTGCATGAAGTTTATATTTTTTGTGCAAAAGCAAATATAGTGATATGATTTACTAAAGCCATAGTTTTTCTGCCAGGAGTTCAAATGTCCACAGTATTAAAGCAAACACCAAATAAGACTGTTGTTGTTGCCAAAGCAATCAGTAATTTAAAAGATGAGTTAGAGCTAACAAACCAAACAGTTGGGGAGATTATCGGAACTGATGCTAGTACCATTTCCCGTATTGTGAAAAAAAGGGATATGAAAGAAAACAAGACGCTGGAACTGGCATTACTGCTAATTCGTGTTTACCGATCATTGTATGCTATGGTTGGAGGTTCACCAAAAGCCATGATTCATTGGTTAAACACCCCTAATTTGGACTTTGATGGTAGAAGCCCACTGGAGAAAATGAAAAGTGTAATAGGACTGGTGGAGGTGGTTGAGTATTTGGATGCCATGAGAGGTCATGCGTGATAGATATTTCTCTTTATCAAAAGCAGTACAGCGGTAAAGTTTATCGTATCGTTGAATCTCAAGAGAAGGTTGCGACAATGCAACTTGTGGATACCCTAGATGAGCAATCATTGCTTGAGGATTTAATTGAGGAAACTAAGCCCCCTGTTTCTAATAATGGCCGCCATTACTTAATCCAAACTCCATTCCGATACCCTCCCCTTAAATATGGTTCTCGTTTTGGTACTCGACACGAGAAATCTATCTTTTATGCTGGTGAAACTTTAGATGCCGCACTATCCGAGTCTGCTTTTTATAGCTTTTACTTTCAAAGCAGAATGACCAAATCATTTGAAGAACCAATTATCAATCATAAAACATCCTTTTCTGTCACACTGAAATCCTGTGTTCATATTGACTTAACCAAAATCAAAGAAGATTCTATTCAAGGAAAAATATCTCACAAGAAGGATTATCAATTTACTCAATCATTGGGGAAAGTAATGAGGGAACAAAAGGTAGAGTCATTCAGTTACTTCTCTGCAAGATGCCCAGAAAAAGTTAATATTGGAGTGTTTGATATTGAGGCCATTTCTGATGGCCCTAATGACTATTTGCAGTGGACATTAAAGCAGTCTGAGAGTTCAGTTTTATTTCTATGTGAACAAGCCCCTAAATTGAATGCTTCATTCAACATTGACTTGTTTTTGGTTGACGGAAGACTTCCTCATCCCAGCAACTAGCTGACTTCTTGAAGAGCTTGGAAGTCCTTTTTTGCAGCCTCTTTCTGCTTGTCAATATATGCTGCTAAATCTTCAATAGAAACCAACCAAGGTGATTTTTGGCTATTGCCCAAGCGAAATACTGGAAATGGAAATTCACCAGCTCTAGCTTTTCTTTGGATTCGTATTTTGTCATTCATACCTAAATACTCTTTTGCCACTTCTTCAAGACTTAGCACTGCTTTTCCATTGTGTGCTGCCATTAGTAGAAAAACTGTATTCATAATAGTGCTTTACTCCATTTTTTGATCACCTCGTTTAACTGCACCTATCGAGGTAATTTGTAAATTTGCTCAAGTTTCACAATGGAGTGTGAAAAAGGTTTTTTATTTTGGTTTTTTTGGGTCTTTTATTGAAGTAGTCCCAAAATGGGAATCCATGAGAATCATCGCACTATCAACTTTAAAATCAATTTGGGAGAATTACTCCTCAGTAACTCACTGAATCCCCCCTCTCTTATTGATCTCCTTAATCCTCTCTTCAGGCATTATCTTTGCCCTTGGTAAGAATAGGTTGTAGAGGAATACCCAGTGAGCATAAAAAAAGTCTCTAATTAGTCCAAATATGTTCAAGGCAAGCTTTTCTGTGAAAAAACTCACTATCCCACTAAGAAGCTTGAAAAGCCCTTCAAAGAAACCTTTTATGAAGTGATCTAGTCCTGGCAGTTGAGCGAGTAAGACAACAGCAAAAAAGAACAGTGCTATGTAAAGTATGATGGTACTCAAGTGTATTTCCTCCTTGGGCTATCCTTTATTTAGGAATCGTTGATATTGTGCTGAGAACCCTAAAGGCGTAAGCCCCCTTTTAATTCCCACTCTCCGTTTGTATGGCTTAAAGACATACTTCGCCCTTTCTTCTTTATCCATCTTGCCTAAAGGGGATTCTAAATTGGGTAGTGTAAAGTTCTTTCTGTAAAATTGATTTGCTCTTTGAGAGGCGATATCGGCCGAATTGACTTGAATAAGAGCAGGTCTTCATCTAACTTATGTTCACCACAAACAACAAGGAGAAAGACCTGCATGGAAAATAATACACTATCCAACGAACTAATGGAAATCATCCATTCAAATGGGCTAGAAGGCCTTCCACAAGCCATCACAATCATGCTCAATGAAGCGATGAAAGCAGAGCGCAGCCACTACCTCAATTGCGCCCCCTATGAACGCACACAAGAGCGACAAGACTATGCCAATGGCTACAAACCCAAAACGCTCAACTCCCGAGTTGGCGCACTAGAGCTCAGCGTCCCTCAAGTCCGAAGTAGCAACTTCTACCCAAGTTGCTTAGAAAAAGGACAGCGCAGCGAACAAGCCCTATGTATCGCCATGTCGGAGATGTACATACAAGGTGTCTCCACACGCAAAGTCACCAAAGTACTTGAACAGCTAACAGGACTTCAAGTCTCCTCCACCCAAGTCTCGGAGGCAGCAAAAAAACTAGACGAACATATCAAAGCTTGGCGTGAACGCCCTTTAGGTCAATTTAAATACCTCATCCTAGATGCCCGCTACCAAAAGGTCAGAATAGGCAATCAAGTCACAGATACCGCCATATTGATTGCCCTAGGTATAGACCCACAAGGCAAACGAGAAATTCTAGGATTCAGTGTCGCTTTATCAGAAGCAGAAGTCCACTGGCGAGAGTTTTTACAAAGCCTTGTAGAGAGAGGATTGCACGGTGTAGAGCTGGTTGTAAGTGATGATCATTCAGGGCTTAAGGCAGCACGAAAAACCGTTCTGCCTTCAGTACCTTGGCAACGATGTCAGTTCCACCTGCAACAAAATGCAGGACACTATGTCAGCAAACAAAAAAATAAACCCCTCATTGCTCAAGAGATTCGCCAAATCTTTAATGCGCCCAACTTTGAAGAAGCTATGCGTTTATTAAAACTGATGATACAGCGGTATCAGGACAGTGAGCCTAAGTTGGCAAACTGGATGGAGGAGAATATCCCTGAAGGGTTAACCATTTTTAACTTAGGGCTGAATGATTTTAATCGTAAAAGATTGAGAACCTCTAATGTTTTAGAGAGGGTAAATCAAAAGATTAAAGCACGCACCAGACAGATAAAGATCTTTCCAAACATAGCAAGTTGTGAGCGTCTAGTTGGTGCCTTGCTAATGGAGATATCTGAGGACTGGATGGATATGAAACCTTACATTAGCTTTAAGGATTAAACTAAATTTTTAATGGTGAACTTAGGATAATTTACAGAAAAAAGCTTGCTTAACC
>JALUXI010000155.1 GCA_027019045.1 Piscirickettsiaceae bacterium
ATTCCAGCGAACGGTTGAACAGGCGTTATAGGTGGTCGGCCCTTTACAGCCCACTTTATAGAGGCAGTAACCTTTGCGAGCGCCTTCATCATCCCACTCTTCTACAAACTGCCCTGCATCAAAGTGTGGACGGCGGTAGCATTTATCGTGGATGCGTTGAGAGTAGAACATCTTGGGACGACCTTGGCGGTCAAGTTCTGGCACCTGGTCAAAGGTGAGCATATAGGTAATCACCCCTGTCATCACCTCTGCAATAGGTGGACAGCCAGGAACTTTGATAATCGGCTTGTCATAGCCGCCGCCTAGGAATTGATGCACAGGGGTGGCTTGGGTGGGGTTCGGCTTGGCGGCTTGTACACAGCCCCAAGAGGCACAGGAACCCCAAGAGATAATGGCTTTGGCATCTTCGGCCATGTATTTCAACTGTTCAGAGAAAGGTTTTCCACCAATGATACAAGACATTCCGTCTTGGTTTAGTGGTGGGTTGCCTTCCACAGCAAGAATGTAGTTGCCTTTATATTTCTCTTTAATCTCCTCCAAAATCGCTTCAGCTTGATGACCTGCGGAGGCCATGATGGTGTCATCATAATCCAGTGAGATCATTGATAGCACCACATCTTTGGCAAGTGGGTGGGCGGAGCGGATAAAAGACTCTGAGCAGCAGGTACACTCCAGACCATGTAGCCAAATGACGGGGGTTCTGGGCTTGGTTTCCATCGCATGGGCGATTTTTTGCGCATAAGCAGGTCCAAGACCGAGTGCGGCAGCGGTCAGGCTGCAATATTTTAGAAAGCTGCGACGGGTGATTCCTTGGCGTCGCATCACTTCATAGAAGGTTTCGATTTGTGATGACATAGGTTTTCCTCATCTTGATTTTGCAATAGCGGTTGCAGGGTTCCACAACGGTTATCGCTGTTATAGGCAAGGGCAGTACCATTTTTTGATAGACTTTATTTTTCAATAGGTTAAGGATATTTTTAAATAAAATAGGTGAATAAAATAGCAAACCTTCTATTCATTGATTGGTGTTCAGTGAAAACAAAGTTTCCACATGAATGATGAGTGGTGTCATAAAAGAATGAAACATCAAGGATAAAAAAAATTGATTGTTAAGTTTCATTGAACTCTATTAGTATATGTTGAAAATATTGTTGCCAGTTTGGAATAAAAATGAAAACTTTAATTCTAGGAATCGGTAATCTACTCTGGGCGGATGAGGGGTTTGGGATTCGTTGTGTGGAGTTGATGGATGCCACCTTTTCGTTTGATGAGTCGGTGGCGTTAATGGATGGCGGTACGCAAGGGATCTATCTGGTGCATCATGTACAGGAGGCGGATAATTTAGTGGTGTTTGATGCCATTGATTATGGTCTGCAACCTGGGGAGATAAAAGTGATTGAAAATGATGCGGTGCCTGCCTTTATGGGGTGTAAAAAGATGAGTCTGCACCAGACGGGATTTCAAGAAGTGCTTTCCACTGCTCAACTGATGGGGCAGTATCCCCAAAACCTAGTGTTAATCGGGGTGCAACCCCAAGAGATTGAAGATTTTGGAGGGTCTTTAACGCCTGTGGTGGATGCCAAACGCACGGAGTGTGTGGAGATTGCGGCACACTATCTGCAAAAGTGGGGAGTGGCCTTTGAAAGAAAGCCCCAGCCTGAAACCGATTTGGTGCCAAAAGAGTTGGATAAGGCAAAGTATGAACAGGAACGCCCTTCCGAAGAGGTGGCATGTCGTTTAGGGGATGAACGGGTGTTGGTGGGCGCTCAATTTGAGCTAAGAGAGCGACCGCTCCATGAAGGGATTAGCAATATTCGTCCTGTGCCAATTGATGGACGAAAACTATTTGAGGAAAAGCCATAATGTGTATTGGTATCCCCATGCAGATTGTACAGAGTGAGGGGCTGGTGGCCATTTGTCGCAATGATGAAGAGCAGCGGCAAGAGAAGGTGGACTTATCACTGGTTGGTGAGCAGCCAGAAGGAGTATGGGTGCTGGTATTTATGGGAGCGGCTCGGGAAGTGATTGAACCTGAAGCCCTAGAGCAGATGCTCCAAGCTCGAAAGGCGATGGCAGCGGCCTTGCGGGGAGAGTCGGTGGATGACTTTTTTGCCGACCTTGTCAACCGAGAACCAGAATTACCCGATTTTTTAAAACAGCAGTCATAAAAGCATAAAAGAGGGCAGCCTATGCCAAGAACATTGATTCATAAAATTGTAGCGGAACATCAGTATCCACTGCTTACAGAAGAGAACTATGCACAGAGCGTTTCACAAGAGGCAGTAAGCATGGTGGTCTTTGCAGGCGACCCCAAACGCTACCCTGAAGCACTGGATGTCATTGTGGTGGTGCCAGAGTTGGAAAAAGCCTTTCCTGATGCTTTTAAAGTCTCGGTGGTGGCAGAAGAGGCAGAGCGAGCCTTGGCACAACAATATGCCATTACCGCATGGCCTGCACTGGTGTTTTTAAAACAGGGGCAATATGTCGATAAGATCGCACGAATTCAAGATTGGCAAGTCTATCTAGAAGAGATTCCGAAAATTTTAACCAAAGCCCCCACTCGAAACCCCTCGATTGGGATTGGCATTGAGGTGAAGTGATGTCGCAATATAAAGAGTTGACCATTCCTGTTTCTGTCGTAGGACCAGGCTCTCAGCCAGAGAGTGAAGATGGCATGGTGTTGGATTATATGAAAATGCCTGATGATATGAGCGTTTTCCATGCCCCTGTGATGATGGATGACAGCATCTACAACTACCCAGCCGCCCATGAAGTGGTGCAGCAGGTGATGGTGGCTTTGGGCGAATTTGAACAAGCCCAATCTCCTGTACTCATCGATTTAGGGCAGTTACCTGCTGAAGAGCTTGATTTTATTAACCGCTTCTTTGGTGAAGGGGAAGTAGCGGTCATCTTTAACCAAGACCAGAGTGAATACCGTATCCAAGAAACGGTGTTGGCGGGGGTGTGGCGCATTGCTGGACAGCATGCAGGTCAGCCGTTTCAGGCAATTGAAGTGGCAAAGGTGCCGCAAATTGTTTATGAGCAGACCTTCGCACAAGCACAGAAAAGTCTCACCCTGCCCGACCCCCTGCCTGCTGGGGTCATCAATGCCCCTGCTGTATTGATGGAGTTAAGTGACAAGGCACAGAACTACCAAGCAGGTGATGATGCCCATGTGATTAATCTCACCCTTCTCCCCCAGTCGCCTGAAGACTTGGATTTATTGGGTGAGCAGCTAGGGGAAGGGCCAGCCGTGTTTTTAAGTCGAGGCTATGGCAGTTGTCGAGTCACCTCAACCCACTTAAAGTACACTTGGTGGGTGCAGTACTTTAATTCTGAAGACAAATTGATTCTCAATACGCTAGAAGTGGTGGATGTGCCGATTGTCACTCAAGCCTCCAATGAAGATATTGCCGATAGCTTTGAGCGAATTGGAGAAATGTTGGAGTCCGTGCGTGAAACACAATAGTCCTGAAATCAAAAAAGGGTTTGAAGGCTCCTACTTGGGAGATGATTCCCAGTTGCAAGATGATAGCCGAATGGAGTGTAAAATCTGTTGGTATGTTTATGATCCAGATGAGGGTGATGACTATTGGCAAGTCCCACCTGGCACCCCTTTTAGCCAGTTGCCGCCCGAGTGGCGATGTCCACAGTGTGATGGTGACAAAGCTCAGTTTATGGTGGTGGAATAGGGGGTTGGGCAATGGCAGCGTTTGATGGCCAGCAGTGGGGTGAGGCTTTAGAACAGTATTTTGAAGCCATATACCATGACAAAATGCAAGGGTTGCCCATTGTCAATTCTAATATGCAGGTACGGCTTGCCTGTCTAAAAGCTGTGAGAGAAGGGGTTTACCTTGGCGCACTGGTCACCCCTTGGTTTATTAACCTTCTTTTGAAAATGGTTCAGCAAAATGAAAGTGATGTGCGTGACCGCCACCTTGAGTTTTATCCAGAGATAGGCGTGGGTGAAAAAGTGGTGATGAAGTTTCCATCAGGACAATATGAAATGCTGGTCAACCACCAGCCAACTTTGGGCTACTTTTATACCTGTGCATTATTTTCTGATATGCACAGTATCGAAAATCAAGCTGTGGCGGAAGAGGTGGCTCAACAGTGTGTGCATTTGGTGTTTGATGAAGCGGCTAAAGCGCCGAACCTCTTTCGACCAGTACAAAACGATGTACTTATGAATGAACAGCACACAAAAAATGCACAAAAAACCGAAAAAATGCCAAAATCCCCAGTCCCGCAGGTTCAAACAGCTTCTCGGCGGGATTTTTTGCGTTTAAATAGGGTGGATAAAGTGTAATGGTCGATTTACAGGGGCAGATTCAGATTCAGCGAATGCCATTAAAGGTGGTATCTGTACGCCCTTTTGCACTGCAAAACCTCTTGCAAAGTCGAACGCCCGAGCAGGTCGTATCATTTGTGGGGCTGGCGTATAGTTTGTGTGGGCAGGCACAGCAGAGTGCGGCACGGCTGGCATTGATGTCAGAGTTGTCTGTGGCTCAACGCCATCAGATGCAAACGGCGGTGATGGTGGAAAGCCTAAAAGAGCATTTTCTGGCCTTGGTACAATTGCTAGAACAGCTCAAACTCTGTACGCCTAAACAGCATCAGCAGTGGTTACAGGGGGTGGGGCAGTGGGTTGATCTGGTCAAACAGGCCGCATCGGTACAAGCATTCAAACAGTTATTACAAACCATTCAACAGCGATTTTTAGCGTTAGGGGCTGACCTGCAAGATGCCTACCCGCAATGTACACCCAATAGCCCGCTCTATAAAGCGATGCAGAGTTTTGAGTGTGAGGATTATCAAGGCAATATGCAACTGCTCGATGGATTGCACGCCGCCCCTTTGGAGGTGGAGCAGTTGGCTCAGCCCGTGGAGAAATGGCATCAGTGGATAGCGACCCCCACTTTAGCAGGCCAGCCTTTAGAGAACAGTGCTTGGAGCCGCATTCTACACCGTCAGAAGCAGACAAGCGCTTTAGCAGGGGTCAGTGAGTTGACACAACCAAAGTTGGGTCGTCATCAGAAATTGAGTCGTTTTTTGCAGCAGCGATTGATGGCCAAGGTGGTGGATGCGGCAGGTTGGATGCAGCGATTGCAGCAGCCGCCTGAAGCGGTGACGGATGTTTTTGAGTGGATGCAGGTGGACGATTACCGCTATGCTTGGGTGGAAACGGCCAGAGGACGATTGATGCACTGGGCAAAAGTGGATGAACAGGCGAAGGGTGCCTCAACCACTATTCAAGCCTATGCCATTTGCGCCCCGACGGAATGGAATTTTCACCCCAAAGGCATTGCTTGGCAGGCACTCAATGTCTTGCCCAAGCACTTAACAGAGAGTTGTTGGCAAAATCATGCACGGTTGATTGCACAGGTGATTGACCCCTGCGTGCCACTGTCGTTTGCAAAACAAGCGGGAGCCATCCATGCATGAGATGTCTATTTGTGAAGGCATTTTGCTTACACTGGAAGAGGAAGCGCAAAAGCAGCATTTTCACCGAGTCAAACAGGTGTGGCTGGAGATAGGGGTGTTTGCGGGTGTGGAGCCACAGGCATTGCAGTTTGGCTGGGAGGTGGTGACTCGCAACACTTTAGCAGAGGGGGCTTTTCTGCATATTATTGATGAACCAGGTCAGGCGTGGTGCTTGGACTGTTCACAAACGGTCTCGATTCAGAACCGTTTTGATGACTGTCCAAATTGTGGCTCACATCTGTTACAAGTGACCGCAGGCGAAGCCATGCGAATTAAAGAATTGGAGGTAGATTAAGATGTGTACAGTATGTGGTTGTGGAGAAGGGGAAGTTACAGTTGAAGGGCATGAACATGAGCATGGACATCACCACCATCATGACCACAGTCACTCACACCCTCACAATGAGCAGGGCGATTTACACTATGGACAAGGTCCCGCCCATGCCCACGCACCAGGGATGAGCCAAAGCCGCATGGTGGAGATTGAGCAGAATATTTTGTCCAAAAATGATGAATACGCCCATGACAACCGCCACCTGTTTGGACATAAGGGGCTGTTTGTACTGAATTTGGTCTCCAGTCCTGGTTCAGGAAAGACCACACTGCTAACCGAGACGGTCAATCGCTTGAAAGCGCAGGTTCCCTTGGCGGTGATTGAGGGTGACCAGCAAACCGCCAATGATGCAGACCGCATTCGACAAACAGGGGTCAAGGCGATTCAGGTCAATACAGGCAAAGGGTGTCACTTGGATGCCCATATGGTGGGTCATGCGGTATCACATTTGCAGATGGCCGATTATGGCATCCTATTTATTGAGAATGTGGGGAATTTAGTCTGTCCTTCAGCATTTGACTTGGGTGAGGATCACAAGGTGGCGATTTTGTCAGTGACCGAAGGCGAGGACAAGCCGATTAAGTATCCTGATATGTTTGCGGCAGCGGACTTGATGCTGCTGAACAAGGTGGATTTATTGCCGCATTTGGATTTTGATGTGGCGGCGTGTATTCGTTATGCCCAGAAGGTCAACCCGCACATTGAAGTGATTCAAGTCTCTGCTAAAAGTGGTGAAGGGATGCAGGCTTGGCTCGACTGGTTATTAAGTCGTCGTCACCAAAAACTGCAAGCGATTGCCGAGCGGTTAAAGGCGCAAACGACAGCGATAGAGGCGGCATTGCAAGCAACTTCACCTCGGGATGGTCTATAAGATGTTACCCGTAGAAAAGCCTGCGGTCTTGGTGGTGGATGACGACCCCAAGGCGACCGCCACCCTCAAACGCACCCTGCGAAAGCATTTTAAGGTGCATATGGCGCACTCCGCACAAGAAGCAGAAGAGGTGTTGCGGTTTGAGTATATTCAGGCCATTGTCTGCGACCACCGTATGCCCAATGAAACGGGTGTGGCGTTTTTAAAAAGGGTTAGAGCGCAGTGGCCTAGCGTGATTCGCATTCTGATTTCAGGCTACTCCAGCTTAGAAGATACCATTGAAGGGGTGAATGAAGCGGGGATTTATCAATACATAGAAAAACCTTGGCAGCCTGAAAAGCTGATTCATATTCTTAACAATGCAGTGGAGCTGTTTGAACTTCAGCGGGAAAATCACCTGCTCTCAGTCGAGCTGAAAGTGGCACCTCAGGCATTGAAAAAAGAGGTGGCGCAGAAAAAAGCCCAACTCAAAGCCGCTTACCGCTGTGATGACATCATTCGCACTCCAGGTGGCGTGTTGGATCAAGTCATTCAAAAGGTGTGTCAAATCTCCGCTTTTGATTTTCCTATTCTAATTACAGGTGACTCTGGTACAGGGAAAGAGCTATTTGCCCGAGCCATTCACTACAACTCCGCTCGAGCAGATGGCCCTTTTTTGGCCGAAAATTGCGGAGCCTTGCCCGATCAGTTATTAGAGAGCGAGTTGTTCGGCTACAAAAAGGGGGCTTTTACAGGGGCTTATATGGACCATGTGGGTCTGATTGAACAGGCCAATGGTGGCACCCTGTTTTTGGATGAGATTGGTGAGATTTCGCCTGCTTTTCAAGTCAAGCTACTGCGGGTGTTGCAAGAGGGGGAGATTCGCCCGATTGGGCAGACCCAGCCCCGCAAGGTTGATGTACGCATTGTGGCGGCGACCAATCGCAACCTAGAAGAAGAGGTTAAAGCGGGGCGTTTTCGTGAAGATCTTTACTATCGACTGGTCGGCTACACCGTGCATCTGCCCGCTTTGAATGAACGAAAAGAGGACATTCCGCTACTGGCCAATGCCTTTTTACAGCAGTTGTGTGAACAGTATGACCGTCCCAATGCAGGCTTTACGGAAGAGGCAATGCAATGCCTCATGCAGTATCGCTGGCCTGGCAATATCCGAGAGTTGCAAAATGAAATCGGTCGCAGCTTTATGATGACACCAGAAGGTGAGCCGTTGCGGGCAGAGTTTTTCTCACCAAGAGTCTTAAGAGCCGCCCCTGAAGAGATGGAGATGGAGGTGGCTTGGGTAGCGGGCGTGGGCGGTTCACTGAAAGAGAAGGTGGCGAAAATTGAAGCGCAAATTATCCGAGAAGCACTGATTCGTCATCGCTGGAATAAAACCAAGGTGGCTGAAGAGTTGGGATTGTCTCGTGTTGGCTTGCGGCAAAAAATGGAACGCTTTGGCATTGCCAGTGAAAAAGTAGCGATATGAGGAAAAAATGATGTGTTTAGGCATACCAGGACAAATTATTGAAATCACCGATGCCGAGCGGCAGTTGGCATTGGTGGAGGTTTCAGGGGTAAAGCGAGAGGTCAATGTCGCCTGTGTGGTGGAGCCTGACCAGCCTGTGGAGAGCTGTATTGGCTACTGGGTGTTGGTGCATGTGGGCTTTGCGATGAGTCGCATTGATGAAGAGGAAGCCGCCAAAACGCTGGCTATTTTGCAAGAACTCGGTGAGGTACAAGAAGAGCTAGATGCCATGCAAGCCAGCCAAGAGGCCTTAACAGAAGGGCAGAAACCATGAGTGATGATGTCTTAAAAAGCCTCTACCCTTTTATGGATGCCAAACCGCCAAAAACCACCCAAAACCGTAGCGGGACTGGGAATTCTGGCAAAAGTGCAGAAAAAACCGATGAAAATCCTGCTAAATTTGGGGTGTCGGATGCGGTATTGGCCGAGTCGATTTTGCAAAAGGCGCAAGAGAGTATTGCGGTCAAGCAGCACTACTTTGAAACCCAAACCGAGCAACTGGTGGCCGCTGCCAAAGCGATTGCGCAGGTGTATCGCAATGAAGGCAAGATGTTTACCATGGGCAATGGTGGGTCTAACTGCGATGCTTCCCATCTGGCGGTGGAGTTTCTACACCCTGTCACCGCTGGACGACCTGCTTTGCCTGCGATTAACTTGGGAGCAGATACCACCATGATTTTAGCCGCCAGCAATGATTTGGGGTTTGAAAATGCCTTTGTGCGTCAACTGATTGCACAAGCCAGAGCGGGAGATGTGTTGATAGGGTTTTCTACCAGTGGCTGTTCCGATAATTTAATGGCGACCTTTCGTAAAGCCAAAGAGTTGGGACTCACCACCATTGGATTTGCGGGTATGGATGGGGGCGATATGGCCAAAAGTGAAGCGGTGGAAATCTGCCTTGTGGTGGAGAGCATGAGTATTCACCGCATTCAAGAGAGTCATTTAACCACCTATCACATTCTATGGGATTTGGTGCATTCACTCTTGGCAGACGATCGAAAAAAACAGGTGGGAAGGTAAGCAGATGAAATATGTAGATGAGTTTCGCAATGGTGACCAAGCCAGAGCCATTGCCCAGCGGATTCAAAAATTGGTGGCAGCGCTAGGCGTACCAAAAGATCGCCCCTTGCAGTTTATGGAGGTGTGCGGCGGGCATACCCACTCGATTTTTCGTTATGGATTGAGTCAGTTTCTGCCCGAGGAGATCGAATTTATTCATGGCCCTGGGTGTCCCGTTTGTGTTTTGCCGATGGGCGTGGTGGATGACTGCATTGCCATTGCCGAGCAGCCCAATGTAATTTTTACCACCTTTGGTGATGCGATGCGGGTGCCAGGCTCCAAAAAAAGTTTGTTGCAAGCCAAAGCAGAAGGGCGGGATGTGCGTATGGTCTATTCACCGCTCGATGCCTTGCAGTTGGCCAAACAGCACCCTGAAAAAGAAGTTGTTTTCTTTGGACTTGGGTTTGAAACCACCATGCCCAGCACCGCCATGACCGTCCAGCAGGCGGCGAAAGAGGGGGTGAAGAATTTTTCTCTTTTTTGTAACCACATCACCATTATTCCCACCATTAAAGCGATGCTCGATTCGCCCGATATGCGGCTAGATGGGTTTTTGGGACCAGGGCATGTGAGCATGATTATTGGGGCTGCGCCTTATGAATTTATTGCACGGGATTATCAACGCCCTTTGGTGATTGCAGGGTTTGAGCCGCTGGATATTTTGCAGTCGGTCTATATGCTGGTTAAACAGTTGCTAGAAGGGCGATGTGAAATAGAAAACCAATATGAACGCATTGTGCCAAGAGAGGGGAACCGTGTGGCATTGGGGGCGATTGCAGAGGTGTTTGAGCTGCGAGAGTTTTTTGAATGGCGAGGGATGGGATCTATTGACCATTCAGGCGTGCGGATTCGAGAAAAGTATGCACAGTTTGATACCGAGCGAAAATTTGAGTTGCCACGACAAAAAATTGCCGACCCCGATGCCGCCCAGTGTGGTGAGGTGGTCACTGGGGTGATCAAGCCTGAACAGTGTAAGCTGTTTGGCAAAGCCTGCACGCCACAAACGCCCATTGGGGCTTTGATGGTCTCCACAGAAGGGGCTTGTGCCGCCCATTATCACTATGGACAGGTAGAGATTCCACTATCGGAGGTGGGGGCATGAGTCATTTTGAACAGCTGAAAACCCAATTGACGCAGCAGTTTGATGACCAAGTGGTGACCTTGGCACATGGCAGTGGCGGTAAAGCGATGCAGCAGTTGATTGATCAGGTCATTCTGCCCTTTTTTCAACCTCCAACGGGCGAACAGCCACTGGAAGACCAAGCTCGTTTGCCCTTGCCAAGCGAACCGAGTCGGCTCTGCTTGACCACGGATTCTTATGTGGTCACCCCGATTCGGTTTCCAGGCGGGAGTATTGGGCATTTGGCCGTCAATGGTACGGTGAATGATATTGCCGTCTCGGGTGCTGTGCCGCAGTATTTGACCTGTGGGTTGATGATAGAAGAGGGGCTGCCCTTTGCGGCGTTGATTCACATCTTGTGCGACATGGCACAGGCGGCAGAAGCCGCAGGGGTGCAGATCGTGACAGGCGATACCAAGGTGGTGGACAGAGGCAGTTGCGACAAGCTGTTTATCAATACCGCAGGGGTTGGCTTTCTGCCTGAAGGCTTAAATATTGAGATTCCCCAGATTCGGGCAGGCGATGCGGTACTCATCAATGGCGATATTGGAGATCATGGTGTGGCGATTCTGGCGGCTCGGGGGGAGCTGGCGTTGCAAACCACCATTGAATCTGACTGTCAGCCACTCACCGATTTGGTTCAAGCCTTGTTAAGGGCGGGAATTGAGATTCGAGCCATGCGGGATGTCACTCGAGGTGGTTTGGCAACAGTGCTGAATGAATTTGCCCAAGGCTCAGGACTGGGAATTTTAATCCAAGAAAAACAGATCCCAATGAAAGCAGAAGTGCGAGGGGTGTGTGAAGTGCTAGGGCTAGACCCACTCTATCTTGCCAATGAAGGCAAGCTGGCACTGGTAGTGCCGCAAGCACAGGTGGCAGATGCTTTGGCGGTGATGCAAGCACACCCAGCGGGACAAAAGGCGGCACAGGTGGCACAAGTGGTGACCGACCATGCTGGACGGGTGGTGATGCAATCCGATTTTGGCGGAAAAAGAGTGGTGGATATGTTGGTCGGCGAGCAGTTGCCACGGATTTGTTAAGAAGGAGTACAAAATGGAATTTGGATTATGGGTTATTTTCTACTATGGCATTCTGCACGCCTTTGGCCCTGACCACTTAACCGCCATTGCAGATTTTTCAATTGGTAAAGATCGTCGCAAAACCATGATGATTACCGCAGGGTTTGCGGTGGCGCATGGATTGTCGTTGTTTATTTTTGCCAAAATCCTCCAGCAGTTTCACCTCTCTGAAGAGATGCTTGGCTATGGTGATGTGATTGCTTCCAGTGTGATTATTGCCATTGGGGTCTATCTGCTGTGGTTGGTTGCGTCCAAACGCATTCATTTGGATAAACATCTACATGATGGCAAAGAGCATATTCACATCTGGTTTGGTAAAAAAGCCCATCAACATAGTGCGGATACAGAAGAAAAGGTGGTGCTTGCTTCGGCAATTTCCATGGGGACACTGATGGGGATTGGCGGGGTGAGAGGGATGCTGATCACCTTGGCCGCCATTTCAGGGCAGACAGTCAACTTTTGGATGGTGCTAAGCTTCACGCTGGGTGTTTTTTTGGTATTTATGATTTTCGGTCTATTGATCGCCTTTATCAATGATAACCTCCTGACATCAGAACAAAATGTCCGCCGAGTCTTTGGTACCGCAGGCTTGGTCTCTGTTGGTGTAGGGAGTTATATGTTAATGGGAGGATAAGGATGTTCTTTCTTATGCACATATAAGTGTTTTTTGAAATTATTTGGTCTTTCTCTTAATTCAGTTATAATCAAAAGCCTTCTTTAAGTAAGCGGTACGATTATGGCTTCTGTCAAACCTACACGACCTCGCACACTTTTTTGGCTTCAGGCTGGGGGGTGTAGTGGGGATTCTTTGTCTATTTTGAATATGGATGACCCTGACCTTTTTACTCAGTTGCAAAACTGGGGGATTGAGGTGATTTGGCATCCGTCTCTTTCCTCACTCAGCCCCAAAGAGCAGGATGAACAGTTAGAGGCTTTGCTTTCGGGCGAGATGCCGTTGGATTATTTCTGTTTGGAGGGCAATGTGGTCAATGGCCCAAATGATACGGGGATGTTTGATACTTTCCGTGGTCAGCCAAAAAGAGAGCTGGTTCAGGCATTGGCGGAACAGGCACAATATGTGATTGCGGTGGGTACCTGTGCCAGTTTTGGGGGCTTTGGTTCGATGGAAGGCGATGAGATGCAGGGCGTAGGCTTGCAGCATTTT
>JALUXI010000156.1 GCA_027019045.1 Piscirickettsiaceae bacterium
AGTGTGGAAAGGTATCTCGAATCTGCTCGGCAATCACCAAGCCAGGCTGTTGCACGCCTTGACCTGATAACACGATATAAATATCTGCTTGAGGCATAGCTGGCAGTAATTCCTTATCCAGAATCAACGCCATTAATCGTTCAATCCCCATCGCAAACCCAACAGCAGGCGTAGGCTTCCCACCAATCTGTTCGACCAACCCATCATAACGACCGCCTGCACAAACCGTACCTTGCGCACCTAATTCAGTGGTCACCCACTCAAACACGGTTTGGTTATAGTAGTCTAGGCCTCGCACTAAGTTAGGATTGATTTCAAATTCAATGCCCACATCAGTCAAGTGGGCTTGAAGCTGTTCAAAATGTGCTTTGGACGCTTCATCTAAATGGTCAATCAATTTAGGTGCATTGGCAATCAGTTCAGCCATCGCAGGATTTTTGCTATCCAAAATTCGCAAAGGATTGGTATGCAGACGGCGTTGACTGTCTTCATCCAATTGATCTGCATGCTCAGAAAGATAAATGACCAACTTTTCACGGTAAGCCGCTCGTGCTGCTTGAGAGCCTAATGAATTGATTTGAAGAGTTAAATTATCCAGCCCAAGTAGTGACCAGATTCTTGCTGACAAAATAATCAACTCCGCATCAATTTCCGCATCGCTTAAGCCAAACACTTCCACGCCGAACTGGTGAAACTGACGATAACGCCCTTTCTGTGGGCGTTCGTGGCGAAACATCGGGCCATTGTAATAGACTTTCTGAATTTGATTATGCAACCAACCATTTTCAATCATCGCCCGCACACAGCCAGCGGTTCCCTCGGGTCGGAGCGTCAAGCTATCGCCGTTGCGGTCTTCAAAGGTGTACATCTCCTTTTCGACAATATCGGTCACTTCACCAATTGCACGAGCAAACAATTGGGTTTTCTCCACCACAGGCAAACGAATCGGCTGATAGGCATACTGCTGCATCACCTGCTCAGCAGTATTGACAATCCAATCAAAGGCTGCCGCCTGTTCTCCAAAAATATCATTCATGCCTCTTACGGCGGTTATTTTTTGACTCATTTTTAAGCTTTCTTCTTATATTTTTCTGTTCGTTTAGTGCGGTCTTTTACCTTGCCTGCCAACTGCCCACAGGCGGCATCAATGTCATCGCCACGGGTTTTACGAATCGTACAATTCACCCCTGCTTCTGTTAACTTCTGCTGGAAACGGTGCAACGCATTATTTGAAGAACGGCGATAGTCGCTTCCCTCAAAAGGGTTAAAAGGAATCAGGTTCACTTTGCAAGGCAAGTCACCCAATAATGCGATCAGTTCCTCAGCATGGTGCAGACGATCATTGACTTGATCAATCATCACATATTCCACTGTCACATGCTTTTTGCTATGTCCATCAGCGACAAAACGGTGCAGTGAGGGCATCAACACTTCCAAAGGATACTTCTGATTGACAGGCACCAATTCATCTCGCAAGGGGTTATTGGGCGCATGAAGGGAAATCGCCAAACTGACATCCAATTCATCATTGATCCGATCAATCGCTGGCACAATCCCCGCCGTGCTAATTGTCACCCGTCGCTTGGACAAGCCGTAGGCGTTGTCATCCATTAAAATGCGTGCGGCTGGAAAAACATGTGCCGTATTCAATAATGGCTCCCCCATGCCCATAAAGACAATATTGGTAATACGGCGTTCTTTTTTCGGCGTAGTACCCAAGGCTTTATTGGCCACCCAAACCTGTGCAATGATTTCCCAATTGGCTAAGTTGCGGTTAAACCCTTGCTTACCTGTGGCACAAAAAGAGCAGTCTAAAGCACAGCCGACTTGAGAGGAGATGCACAAGGTACCACGTTCTTTTTCAGGGATAAAGACCGCCTCGACACTGTTATGATGATCCACCTCCAACAACCATTTAATGGTGCCATCCGCTGACTGCTGCTCTTGAACAATCTTAGGCGTACGCACCACCGCAATCTCTTTGAGCTTCTGCCGCAGTGCTTTACTCATATTAGTCATTTCATCAAAGTCACTCACCCCAAACTGGTGAATCCACTTCATGATTTGCGTCGCTCGAAACGGTTTTTCGCCAATAGACTCGAAAAAGGCCTCTAACGCTTGTCGATCCATCCCCAAAAGATCGACTTTATGATCGGGACTGGGGATTTCAGGCACAACGATTTCCACCGCCATTTCTTCAATAGAGGGCTTGGATG
>JALUXI010000157.1 GCA_027019045.1 Piscirickettsiaceae bacterium
ATGCTGGGCAGTCTGTTGCAGGGGATGGGGTTGGCACTGGTGACTACCTTTTATGGCGTGGTGTTTTCCAATCTGATTTTCCAACCGATTGCAGGTAAGCTGAAAGGGTTGACGGAGGCAGAAGTATTGAAAAATCAGGTGATTTTGGAAGGGATTTTGCAGATTCGTAATAATCAACCGCCCATGTTGGTTAAAGAGGCATTGATGAGCTTTGTGGATCAAACACAGAAAGAGGAGATGGCGTAAATGTTGGGGCTAGAAGAGGCAGAAGGTGTCTCTAAGGCCGAAGAACGGGCTGTGCTAGAAGGCGTTGAAAAGGAAAAGCGTTGGCTCTTTATCTATATTTCTCTTTTTCTGGCAATTTTGGCGTTGTTTATCTTAATCACTTCTCTGATTCAAATAGAGGGCGCACCAGCGAAACGAGAATTTGAGCGACTGAGTAACGAGTTGTATCAAGAGGTGGTCAAACAGAAAAGAGAGATGGGAATCGATTGGTTAGTGGTTGAGAACACTTTGGCAAAGGGGGTGCGTCTGACCTTTGATAAGTCAAAAATGCCTGATTCTCCATTATTTCCACCTGCTCGTGCTAATCTAAATCCACGATACTTTCCTTATTTAAAAGAAGTGTCCCGTTTGATTCAGGGGTTGGCTTTACAGGAGTTTAAACGGCGTTATCGTAAGCAGATAGACTCTTTGGCCTCTTTGGGGTTTGATGTATTGTTTACGGTACGAGTGGAGGGGCATACAGACAGTGTGCCGCTAGCGAAAACCGCTTTTTATCGAAATAATATGGAGTTGAGTACTTTTCGAGCTTATCAAGTGATGAAGGCTTTACAGAAAAATACACAACTCTCACCCTCCTTTTTTTCTATTGCAGGCTATGGTAGTTTTCATCCTTTGACGGATGATCCAACGGATCCCAAAAACCGTCGGGTGGAGGTATTTTTATTGCCACAGTTGGTTGAGAAACACGATGAGTAGTCGGGGGCATGAACTCAATAGTAGTGAGGCGCGAGCCAAGAGTATGTGGCTGCTCTCATTTGGCGATGTGGTGACCTTGATGATCACCTTCTTTATTCTGTTGATTGCGGTGAATAAGGGAGAGATTACCAAGATTCAAAAATGGAGTGATGAGCAGCTGGAGCATAATTATCAGCTATTGTCGCAAGCACTGAAAGATGAACAGTCACTTATTTCTGCTAAGGTCAGCCTAGAGGGGATTAAGCTGATACTGCATGCTGACCAATCTTTTGCGAAGGGAGATTATCGACCACTGCCTAAACTGAATGCTTCGCTGACACAATTAGCACAGAACCTTAAGCAGTTGCCTCTGTTTAATATTCAAAAACACCCTGAACTCGCAAAAGTGATTCAAACCATTGAAGCACAGGGTTATCAATGGATTTTAGAGGTGGATGTAGCGGGACACACGGATAATGACCCTGTTAATCCTCGTTCACCTGTGCGTAACAACTGGATTCTCAGTGCCCTCAGAGCGCAAACCGTGGCCTCTATTTTGGCCAAAGAGAGTGGTTTGCCGCACAATATTTTTATCGCCAGTGGTTATGCAGACACCCGTCCACTGGTACCAAATGATACGCCTGAACACAAAGCAATGAATCGTCGAGTGGAGATTACGATTCTGGCGTACTTTTTGAAAAAGCAGTAGTTTTAACAACTCACTTGCCAGTCAATGGGTTTAATACCATGTGCTTGAAGATAGGTGTTGGTGCGAGAAAAGGGTTTGCTGCCAAAAAAACCACGATAGGCGGAGAGTGGAGAGGGGTGTGGGCTTTTGATAATCAGGTGTTTGCGAGCATCAATAAATTTTGCCTTTTGTTGTGCTTTGGCCCCCCAGAGGATAAACACCACATGTTCTTTTTGTTCATTGATGGCTTTTAAAATTGCATCAGTAAACGGTTCCCAGCCTCTGCCCTGGTGTGAGAGGGATTTGCCCGCTTCCACTGTCAGAATGGGGTTAAGGAGTAGCACCCCTTGTTCTGCCCAATGCTGGAGATGGCCGCAGTCTCCGTTATCCATCCCTAAATCGTCTTTCAGTTCTTGATAAATATTGATGAGTGATTTGGGAATGGGTTTGACTTCAGGCTGCACCGAAAAGGCTAAGCCATGTGCATGACCAGGAGTGGGATAAGGATCCTGCCCTAAAATGACCACCTTGACCTGATCAAAAGGGGTGCTATTGAGG
>JALUXI010000158.1 GCA_027019045.1 Piscirickettsiaceae bacterium
TGTCGGTGAGGATGTAGAGAGTATTGTGTTAAAGCTGTTGCAACGCTGTGATAATGACCCTGAAAAAGCAGAAAGAGGGATTATCTATATTGATGAAATCGATAAGATTACCCGTAAATCTGAAAATCCTTCAATTACCCGTGATGTCTCTGGTGAGGGTGTGCAGCAAGCGCTGTTGAAGTTGATTGAAGGTACCATTGCCAATGTGCCACCGCAAGGTGGGCGGAAACATCCTAACCAAGATATGATTCAAGTCGATACTTCAAAAATCCTCTTTATTGTGGGAGGGGCTTTTGAAGGCTTGGATAAGATTATCGAACAGCGCACAGAAAAGAATGTGGGGATTGGTTTCTCGGCTGAAGTGAAGTCTGAGTCGGAGAAAAAAGAGAATCGTCAGAAGTTTGAGAATATTGAGCCTGAAGATTTGATTAAGTTTGGTCTGATTCCTGAGTTTGTCGGGCGCTTGCCAGTGATTGCCACGCTCGAAGAGCTGGATGAGAAGGCGTTGATTCAGATTTTGACGGAACCGAAGAATGCTCTGGTCAAACAGTTCCAGAAAATGTTTGAACTAGAAGGCGTTGAATTGCAATTTAGAGAAGATGCTTTAGAAGCGATTGCTAAATTGGCGATTGAAAGAAAAACCGGTGCCCGAGGGTTGCGTTCAATATTGGAGCAGATTTTGCTTGATACCATGTATGACTTGCCTAGTATGCAAAATGTAGAAAAAGTGATTATCAATAAAGCAGTGGTAGAGGGCAAAAAACCACCCCTATTGGTGTATAAAGAAGAAGATGAAGCACAGAAAGTCAGCGGCTAGAATCTCTTCTAAAACTTTTAATGGCTGATTGCAAAAGGGAGTCGATAAGGCTCCTTTTTTATACAAAATATAAGGGATGAAATATGGATTTAGATCAAATTGAGATGAAAATGAATGTTTTGGTCTTACCTTTAAGAGATGTAGTGGTTTTTCCAGGGACGGTGATCCCGTTATTTGTTGGACGAAATAAGTCGGTGAATGCCTTAAATGAGGCGATGCAAGAAGATAAGCAGATTTTTTTGGTGACTCAAAAAAATCCTGATGATGACAATCCTCAGTTAGAAGATTTGCACCCTGTTGGGACGATGGCGAATATTTTGCAGCTTTTAAAGTTGCCAGACGGCACCGTTAAGGCACTGATAGAGGGGGTGCAGCGTTTTAAGTTAATTGGATTAAAGGATGAATCCAATGTCTTATTAGGAGATATCCAGCGCATGGAGACCATCGTTTCTGATCCTGAAGAGTTGACAATTTTGGTACAGACAATTCATGACCGTTTCTCAGAATATGCCAAGATGAAGCCTAAGTTTCCTGTTGAGGTGAAAGAGACGCTGCTCAAAACCTATGATGCCGACCGTTTGGTTGATTTGGTGACGGCGAACTTAAGTTTGGATGTGGAAAAAAAACAGGCACTATTGGAAATCTCTGATCAAACAGCCCGTTTAGAGAAGTTATTAGTGCATATTGAGACTGAAATTGAGATTTTAGAGTCTGAAAAGCGCATTACCAAACGAGTGAAACAGCAGATGGATAAAACCCAGCGGGATTTCTATCTGCATGAAAAAATCAAGGCGATTCATAAAGAGCTGGGAGAGGATGAAAATACGGCTGATGAGATGCAAAAGCTCAAGCAGCAGATTGAAACGCTTGGTTTACCAAAAGAGGTAAAAGAGAAAGCTGAGGAGGAGTTAAAAAAACTCAAAATGATGTCTCCTCAGTCTCCAGAAGCGACGATTGTGCGTAATTATTTAGATTGGGTGTTGAGTATTCCTTGGAAAAAACGCTCTCGGTTATCTAAAAACTTAGAAAAAGCAGAGCAAATTTTAGATGCTCAGCATGCAGGTTTAGAAAAAGTTAAAGAGCGTATTTTGGAATATTTGGCGGTTCAACAACGAGTGAATAAATTGAATGGTCCAATTCTTTGTCTGGTGGGACCACCTGGGGTAGGTAAAACGACCTTAGCCCGCTCTATTGCCGAAGCGACCAATCGAAAGTATGTACGGATGTCATTAGGGGGCGTGCGTGATGAAGCCGAAATTCGAGGGCATCGCCGCACCTATATTGGTGCCATGCCAGGTCGTATTATGCAGAAGATGAAAGAGGCGGGTACGATCAATCCACTCTTCTTGTTTGATGAGATT
>JALUXI010000159.1 GCA_027019045.1 Piscirickettsiaceae bacterium
ATCATATGGTTAGAAATATTGTGGGTACTTTGTTGGAAGTGGGGCGGGGTGAGCGACCGACTGAGTGGGTGGCAGAATTGTTAGCTTTGCAAGACCGTACCCAAGCAGGCATGACCGCACCCGCTAGTGGACTCTATTTTGTGAATGCCATTTATCATGAGCAGTGGGGGGTGCCGTTGACCCCCTTAAATGAGGTGCTGTGGCAGTGTTAGCTCAACCCATGCGAACTCGAATTAAAATGTGCGGCATCACTTCGGTGGCGGATATGCAGTTGGCCGTTTCGGCTGGAGCAGATGCGATTGGATTGGTGTTTTACCCGCCGAGCCCTCGTTGCGTGAGTGTGGAACAGGCGGCAGAAATCTTGAAAGCAATGCCCGCTTTTGTGACCAGCGTGGCGTTGTTTGTGAATCCTGAGCCAGCGTTTGTGCAGACGGTGATTGAGCAGACGCAAGTGGATTTGTTGCAGTTCCACGGAGATGAATCGCCAGCATTTTGTCAGCAGTTTGACCGACCTTATATCAAAGCGGTGCGGATGCAAGCAGAGACCGATTTGCAGGCATTAGCCACAGCTTATGCCTCTGCACAAGGGCTGTTGGTGGATACCTATAAAAAGGGTGTCCCAGGCGGCACAGGTGAAAGTTTTAATTGGCAGTGGTTGCCTGAACCAGATACCTTGTCCTTACCATTGATTTTGGCAGGGGGGTTGAATCCAGAAAATATTCGGCAGGCCATAGACACTGTTCGACCTTGGGCGGTGGATGTGAGTGGAGGCATTGAGGCTTCACCTGGTAAAAAATCACAACAGAAAGTCGTTGAATTCGTAAAAGCAGTCAATATGCGATAACAGAGAGTAGATAATGAAAATAGATTTTTCCCAGTATCCTGATGAACAGGGGCATTTTGGTATTTATGGTGGCGTGTTTGCCCCTGAGACTTTAATGGCGGCGATTGAGCAGCTTAAAGTCCAATATGAAGAGATGAAGCAGAATCCTGAATTTTTAGCGGAATTGACTGCAGATTTTCAGGATTATGTCGGTCGTCCTTCACCCCTTTATTATGCCAAACGCTGGTCGGAGCATCTGGGTGGGGCAAAAATCTATTTGAAGCGAGAAGATTTGAACCATACGGGTGCGCACAAAATCAATAATACGATTGGTCAAGCACTGTTGGCAAAACGATTGGGTAAAACCCGCATCATTGCTGAAACGGGGGCAGGTCAGCACGGCGTGGCGAGTGCAACGGTGGCGGCTCGATTGGGCTTGGAGTGTGTGGTCTATATGGGATCGGAGGATGTGAAACGCCAAGCCCCTAATGTGGCTCGAATGAAAATGCTCGGTGCTGAGGTGGTGGCGGTGGAGTCTGGCACCAAAACGCTGAAAGATGCATTGAATGAAGCGATGCGGGACTGGGTCACTAATGTGGACAACACCTTCTATATTATCGGTACGGTGGCAGGTCCTCATCCTTATCCCATGATGGTGCGAGATTTTCAGGCGGTGATTGGGCGAGAAGCGAAACAGCAGATTTTGGAAAAAGAGGGGAGACTGCCTGATGCCTTAGTGGCCTGTGTGGGCGGTGGCTCGAATGCAATCGGGTTGTTTTATGACTTCCTAGGTGATGAATCGGTGAAGATTTATGGCGTAGAGCCAGCAGGCTATGGTTTGGAAACAGGGCAGCATGCCGCTTCTCTTTGTGCGGGAGAGCCTGGAGTGCTGCATGGGAATCGTACCTATCTATTGCAGGATGAAAATGGTCAAATTATGCCGACCCATTCGATTTCGGCTGGATTGGATTATCCAGGCGTGGGGCCTGAACACGCTTTCTTGAAAGATGTGGAGCGGGTGGCGTATGTCGCTGTGGATGATGAGGAAGCACTGCAAGGGTTCCGTGATTTGACTCGTTTTGAAGGGATTATCCCAGCCTTGGAATCCAGTCATGCCTTGGCATACGCTTCAAAAATAGCCCCCAATATGTCATCTGATCAAATTTTGATTGTGAACCTGTCGGGGCGGGGGGATAAGGATATGAATACGATTGCGAAGATTGAAGGGTTTGAGTTTTAATGAATATTGCAAAAAAATTAGCGGCGTTAAAGGTGGATAACCGAACCGCTTTGGTT
>JALUXI010000160.1 GCA_027019045.1 Piscirickettsiaceae bacterium
CCACAGAATTTGCCACCAGTGCCAGCCAATGGCACTCGGTTGTTGTGCCCACCAAAGATTATTCACCCCAAAGTGCTTGGTTTTAAAAATCAGATGAATTGCCAAACGCCAATATTGCTTGCCATACTGCCAGCGCACCGCAAAATTATTCACTCTTTCACCTCCAAATCTAATAAAGGCGTATTCTCTAAATAGACGGTTGAACCGACATGGGCATAAATTTTTGCCACCCTACCTTTTCTGGGTGCCACCAAATGATAATACTTCTGCCACGCCTTTTTGGCATTTAACTGTGCAGTCAACATTTTCACCTGCTGCTGAAGCAGGTCATAAGCTAACTGCGCTTTGTCTAAAGCCCGTTTTGCCGTCACCGTCCGATCAAACAAGTCCAGCTGCTTATCCAACTCTACCTTTGCATCGGCCAGCTTGAGCTCAGCCTGAGCCAATCGAGCATCTGCTGCTGCCACTTCTGCTTGAAATGCAGCATCATCGATCTCCAGCAACTTTTGCCCTTTCACCACCTTTTGCCCAGGCTTAACATACACCTTTATCACCTGCCCACTCACCAAAGCACCTATTTTGACGGTTGCCGCCTCAACAGGCAAAGCGGCAAAGATTGCCAGACAAAGCCAAATCCCTTTTTTCATTTTTCCTACTCCCATCTATCAAGTCCTCGCCATTTTATCTAAAATGCGTGTTTTACACGAAAAAGATTTCACGCTATGGCTCAACATGATATCCAAACCTTGATTCAACTGTTTAACCAAACCTTTTTAGACACCGAAAATACCGAGCTCATCTGCTGTCAAGAAGAACCTATCTACCTTCCTGCAGATGACCGCCACCCGCACCATCGAATCATCTTCGCCCACGGTTTCTTTGCCAGTGCCTTACATGAAATAGCCCATTGGTGCATTGCAGGAAAAGAAAGACGAATGTTGGAAGATTTTGGCTACTGGTATCAACCCGATGGACGGACGGCTGCGCAACAAGCCGAGTTTGAAAAAGTCGAAGTCAAACCCCAAGCACTGGAATGGATTTTCTCCGTCAGTGCAGCTTTTCCCTTTCACTTTAGTGCAGACAACCTCAATGGTGAAGTAGGGATTTCAGACAACTTTCAACAAGCAGTTTACCAACAGGTACAGATCTATCTCACACAGGGGATGCCCCAAAACGCTCAACAATTCAGTCAAATCCTCTGCCAACATTACCAGCAAACCCTCACCCTCGAACATTTCGTTCTCCCATAAAAAACCGGGCAAAAGCCCGGTTAAAAATTGAATGAAAAAAGCGGATAGACGATTAAGCCTCGTCTGTTTTCGCCTCAATCGCCTGCTGCTTATCCATTTCATTCTGCATATGACGAACTTGTTGTTCAATCTCTTGGACTGTTTCTTGAATGACTCGATCCAAAATCATAAACAACGCTTGGCTCCCTTCTTCAGCTTTAGCAAAATCTGCTACCACAGACTCTTTTTGATCCACACAGTTATGGGCTTCAACACACTTCAAGGCATGCAAGACGGCATCATGCACTTGTTTATGAGGGGCTTCCACCTGTGAATAAGAAGGTGCCTTACTGAGGTATTTATGGCCTTCACCCTGCTCATACCACTTACCTAAACGGCAACTATGATGATCACCAAACTGTGCTTCTAGTTTTTCTCTAAAAACAGATGCGTAAGCATTGGTTTTAAATACCAAGTGATCCAGCTTCGCCAAGTTGGTAAACATCTCATAGGAGATCTTACGGTTATCGCTTGCAATGATATTGGCATTCATGACCAATTCATTCAATGCTTGACGGAATTCACCTAGCTTACTGATTGATTCATTCGCATTTTCAGCATTCACTTCTCCTGTTTTCACCATCTCTTGGCTATGCACACGCAGTTTTTCGATATTCTCTTCCACTTCTTGTGCCGCTTTCTGGGTACGGTTGGCTAAATCACGCACTTCTTCAGCCACCACCGCAAAGCCCCGACCATACTCACCTGCTCGCGCCGCCTCAATCGCTGCATTCAGTGCCAATAGATTGGTCTGCTCAGAAATATCTTTAATTAAGTTAATGACATTCCCAATTTCATTGACCGAAGTATCCAGCTCAGTCGCCTTATCTTTACTCTGATCAGCCAAATCACGCATAGAGTGAAGCTTGCCGATAATCTCTTCTGTATTTTCCGTCACCTCACCAATAACCTCACCGGTTCGAGTATTCAATTCGTTGATTTGGCGAATGCTCTCAATCCCTTGAGCCATACTGCTTTGAATATTCTTCGCATTATGTTGGCTTCCATCCACCATTTGATTAGACAGGTCAACAAACAACTCAGAACGACGCAAACTTTCCAACGCTTGTGCTTCTGCTCGTTTTGCCTCTTCTGCTTTCTCATCAGCTCGTTTCGCCAAACCTTCAACCTTCTCAATAAAACGGTTGAAATTCTTAGAGGCATCACCTAATTCATCATTTGAAGTCACAGGCAAGCGACGCCCATATTTAACTTCACCCTTTGCCAAATCTTGAGCCATACGATCCAGTTCTACCACCGGCTTCACAATGTTATATTTCACAATAAAGAGCAGGGCAATCAACACTAAGAAATCTGCAATGACCATCACCGCAATTTGCGTATACACACCTCTTTTAGAGACCGAAACAACCTTGGTTGCATCTGCCATCCTCTCAGTAATCACAATATAACCAAGCCGCTGTCCTTTAACATCCTTAATGGGTTCTGCTACTCCTAAAAAGGAAGGGGACTCAAAGAATTCCTGAGTAAAATTCAACAAACTCCCCATTTCTGATTTTAATGCACTATCACCTGTACCATTCACCCAAACCAATCCATTCGGCATAGGCGAACCGCTTAATTTTGTCGCAATAGACTGATATCGCTTATCCATTAACACAGCGACCTGATAGTTTTTTGCTTTCGCATCACGAATCAACTTATCAAAACCTACAATGGCTTCAACTGATCCAATCATAGAATTCTCATAGTTGACAGGTGCCAAGCCTCGTAATACCAAACCCACTTTACCCACATTAAAGGCAATCATTGGGCGCTTCTGTTCATGTAGTGCCACTATGTCCGTTCTAAAACCACTCAAATCATCCCCAAATTTATTCGGATTCCAAGAGCGTACAAAACTATGTAAATCTTTTGTATGCACATGAAACTTAATGTCATGGTAAGGAGAGTGAGCTTGTTGATCCTTCTGCGTTACTTGTAACAGTGAAAGCACTTCATTACGATTGCCCGTCAATAACCCCTGTTGAACAGCTGGATTATCTGCCAAATAAATGGCGCTCGACTTCACAAATGAACGATAATCATCCAAAGACTGTGTCAAAAAACGCTTTTGATTTAACTCAATCTCTTTATAAACATTCTGCTGCACCTCCTGCAAACTAAAATAGGAGTAGATCAAAACTGCAATCACCCCCAATACCATTGCAATAATCATGGGCACATGCACTTTCGTACTCAAACGCGCATTCTTAAACATAAGCACTCCCTCTACTTATTCATCCGCATTATTGCGAATAAAATAAAAAACCGATAATTTTATACAAGCAACACAAGCACTAAATATGCCAATATATATAAGAAATTGTTAATATATATTATTTCAATGAATTATTATAAAAATAATCAGCAAAACTTCCGTTCACATATTGATAGACTATAGCCGAATTTTTATATAAGGAGCAAAAAATGACACAAACCTCAACCTCACGACAAAAAGAGATGGCATGGCTTAACTTGCCTTGTCTCTCTGTCCCCGTTAAAGCCCTCTTTACTGGTTACATCCTTGTTGTTGGACTAGGTCTTTTGATGGCAGGAGCTCAAATCCTACTGACGCATGGCATGGCCGATGGGAAATTCGGCATTTCCGTCGATGACATTGTTTACAGCTATTATGGCAACCGCAATGGTTCTAAAATTGAAGCCAAATTAAACGGCTCTATGAAAGATAAAGCCCCCCCAGTAGAACGCCTAACCATTATCAAATGGGCACGAAACGGTGCAAACAAGCAAGAATGGCAAGCCAAAATTAAACCCATTGTGATGAAACGCTGTGCCATGTGTCACGCTCACATCCCAACCCTACCCAATATTACCAAATATGAAGTCATTTCTAAACTGGCTGAAGTGGATCATGGTGCCTCTATCACCAGCCTGACGCGTATTTCCCATATTCACCTATTCGGGATCTCTTTTATCTTCTTCTTTATTGGCTTTATCTTCTCCATGGCGGTAGGCTTCAATAAATGGGTCAAAGCAGGGCTGATCATCTTCCCCTTCCTCTTCCTGATCACCGATGTCGCCTCTTGGTGGTTAACAAAATGGGATCCAAACTTCGCTTGGTTAGTGATTATTGGAGGCACAGGATACAGCTTGGCTGCAACTGTCATGCTCTTCACTTCTCTCTATCAGATGTGGATTTACCCACTTAGACATCAACATCTCTGTCCTGAAGTGAATACTTGGAAAGAAGATTAAATACCTTTCTAATACACACAAAACCCAGCACTAACGCTGGGTTTTTTAATGTCTTGGAAAAATCGCCCAAATAATCATCATCACCAAGAAAAACAAAAACGCAATCTCAATCACTTAACGCCGCCTTTACCTTCTCAGGCACCCCTCCAAAACTCCCATTTGACATAAACACCACCTCATCGCCTGCCTGTAGCGACTGCACCAACAGCTCAACCAAACGATCATAATCATTCACCACTTCAACCGGCACGGAAAAATCCACCTCTGGCAGTGTCCACCCCCATGCTGGATCAATCATCGCAAACACCTTATCCGCCTCCTTAAAGGCATCAGGCAATGTTTGCCGGTGTATCCCCATCCGCATGGTATTGGAACGAGGCTCAAAAACGGCAATCAAACGACCATTCGACGGCAAACTTTGCCGCATCCCCGCCAAGGTGGTGGCAATCGCCGTCGGATGATGTGCAAAATCATCATAAAGCGCAATGCCATTCCCCCTTCCAATCAAAGTTAAACGGCGTTTAACCCCTTTGAATTCACACAGTGCAGATGCCGCAACCTCTGGCGGCACCCCACAGTGCACCGCAGCCGCCATCGCATGCAATCCATTTTTGACATTATGCACCCCTCGTAAAGTCCATTGAACCTGACCGACTCGTTTGCCGTGAAATGAAACGGCAAATGCAGAACCATCAGGCTGAAGCAATTCATAAGCCCAATCAACGGATGCCATACCTTCATTCCCAGAAGTCTGAATTGGTGTCCAGCCCCCTTTTGCAATCACTTCTTGCAAAGCTTCATCTGCCTTAGGCATCACGATGAGCCCATTTCCAGGTACCGTTCTCACTAAATGATGAAACTGGGTTTGAATCGCTGCCAAATCGTGAAAAATATCGGCATGATCAAACTCTAAGTTATTCAATACACAGGTGCGAGGATGGTAATGCACAAATTTGGAGCGTTTATCAAAAAACGCACTGTCATATTCATCCGCCTCCACCACAAAAAAAGGGGATTCACCTAGTCTAGCCGACACCCCAAAGTTTTCGGGGACGCCGCCTATCAAAAAACCAGGATTCAGTCCCGCATACTCCAAAATCCAAGCCACCATGGAGCTGGTCGTGGTTTTTCCATGAGTACCAGCCACCGCCACCACCCAGCGATCTTGCAAAATATTTTCCGCTAACCATTGCGGACCAGAAGTGTAAGGTTGTTGTGCATTGAGCGTTGCTTCCACCGCAGGTTGCCCTCGGCTCAAGGCATTGCCAATCACCACTTGATCAGGCGATTTTTCCAAAAAGGCAAGTGAGTCTAAAGGTTCGACTTCAATCCCAGCCTGTTCAAGCTGTGTACTCATGGGCGGATAGATCGCCTTATCCGAGCCACTGACCTCAATCCCTTTGGCCTTGGCCAATTGTGCAATACCGCCCATAAAAGTCCCCGCAATCCCGAGAATATGTATTTTCATTTTGATACTTTTCCTTTACACTTCGCTTATGAAGATAAATTATATCGACGACGCACACACCTTGGCGGAAATCTGCGAAGAATTACACGCCTGCAAATGGATTGCAGTAGATACTGAATTCTTGCGACAGAATACCTACTACCCTGAATTGTGCCTCGTTCAAATTCAAGACTGCCAAAACCGTACACATCTCATTGACCCGATTGCGCTACCTGCTGAAGCGCTTCAACCACTCTGGGCGCTCTTGGCCGATCATCAAGTCACCAAAGTTTTTCACAGTGCACGACAAGATTTAGAGGTGCTGTATCAAACCAGTGGCATTATGCTACAAAATCTTTTTGATACCCAAATCGCTGCGCTTTTTCTGGGTTATGGTGAAAATGCCGGCTTTGCCCGACTGGTTGAATCCATGTTGCATACCCAACTTGAGAAAACCCAAACCCGCACCAACTGGCATCACCGCCCGCTCACGCCAGAACAGTTGCAGTATGCAGCAGATGATGTCATTTATCTCGCCCCGCTCTACGAAACCATTCAATCGCAACTGACCGATGAACAGCAAGCAGCACTGCAAGAGGACTTTCAGTCACTATTAAACCCCGATCTCTACACCATCTCCCCCGAAGCCGCAGGGCAAAAACTTTTAGAAGGTCGCCACTTTTCCAGCAAGCAGATGGCGATTGTTCAAACACTAGCGGCTTGGCGAGAAGTGCATGCCCAAGCAAACAATGCGCCCAGAAAGTGGATACTGACCGACGATCTCATTTATGAAATCGCTAAACGCCCCCCAAAAACAATTCATGACCTCTATAAATTCCAAAACTTAAAAGCCCCCCATATCCAACAGTTTGGTGAGGAATGGATTCAGCGCATTGATGAAGTCTTTGCACACCCTGAAACTTGGCCACCCAAACCTGCCAAACCCCCGAAGCTTTCCAAAAATCAGGAGCTTTTAGCCCTTTTGGCACAAGCTTGGGTTCATCAAATTGCACATGATTATGATATTCAAGTGACGCGAATTCTTAATAAACCGCAATTAACAGAGCTGATAAAATCCGCCTGTGAACAGCCACCTCATTCCTCAACCGTCCTGACAGGCTGGCGGCACCTGTTGGTAGAAAAACCGATCCGTTCTCTCTGCCAAAACCACGCTTGCCTAAGCTTAAACAATGGACAACTGCAATTACAAAATGAGAAGCTTACATGACCAGTAACCGTAACGTCCTTTATGCCCAAGCTGGCGGTGTCACCGCAGTGATCAACGCCAGTGCGGCCGCTGTGATTGAAAAATGTAAACGCCACCCCGAAGTCTTTGGCAAAATCTATGCTGCCAAAAATGGTATTGAAGGTGTACTTGAAGAAAATTTAGTCGAACTCACGCATATTTCAGAATGCCAGCTTGACCAACTCAAACAGCTCCCCAGTGCCGCTTTTGATGCCTGCCGTTTTGATCTCGATCCCCTAGAAAAACATCCAGAACAGTATGAAAGGGTGCTTGCCGTTTTTCGTCATTATCAAATTGGCTACTTTTTTTATAATGGTGGCAATGGCTCCATGGTCACCGCACAAAAGGTTGCAGACTACTGTACTGAGCACGGTCACCCTGTCACCTGCATAGGCGTTGCAAAAACCATCGATAACGATCTCGCTCTGTCTCACTGTTCGCCTGGTTTTGGCAGTGCTGCAAAATATCTCGCCACCAGTCTTCTGGAAGCGACACTTGATCTCTATGCAATGCATCGCACCTCCACAAAATTTTTTGCCATGGAGGCCATGGGACGCAATGCAGGCTGGCTAGCCCTAGCTGGCGGTTTGATCAAAACCCAAATGCTTGATGTCCCTTTGATTATCCTGCCCGCAGAGCGTCTATTTGATGAAAAGAAATTCATCAATAAAGTTCAACACTTTTTTGACACTAAAGGTTACTGCGTCTGCATCGTTTCTGAAGGACTAAAAAATACCGAAGGGCAATATCTCAATGTAGAACATATCGAACATACCGAGTTTAAAGATTACCCTCAACTCGGCGGCGTGGCACACATTATTGCACAAAAAGTACGCCAACATTTTGATGTCAAAACCCACAGTGCCGTGCCTGACTACCTGCAAAGGTCTGCCTCTCACCTGGTATCAGCTAATGACTGGGCGATGGCTTATGGTGCGGGGAAAGCGGCTGTCACCGCTGCATTAGACGGCTTTCATGGCGTATTACCCGTCATTGAAAAGGTCTCTGATGTCCCATTCGTTTGGCGGTTTAAAAATGTCAAACTCCTCGATGTCGCCGACCTAGAAAAACATGTCCCTGACCACTTTTTATCCAAAGATGGCATGGAAATTACGCAAGCTGGCTTAGATTATCTACTCCCGCTCGTCAAAGGAGAGCGTTACCCCCCATTTAAAAATGGCATCCCCGATATTCATCCGCTTGATTTTCCATTATTACCGAAGCAACTTCCCCCCTATCAAATTGATCGGAAACGCGTCTCTCCTATCTAATAATCGCCCATCCGTTAGGCATAAAAAAAGCACCTCAAAAGGTGCTTTTTATCTACATGTGAGAGCTTTTCACGAGTGGGACGCGAGAGAGAAAAGAGATTTTAGCCTTTTTTATCCGTGTAGCCAGCTCGTGCAAAACTCTCTATATAGCCATCTTGCGTTAAACACTCATTATTATGAGTTATTATGAGATTTCTTCTAACTCCAATCGCGTCAACCCTGATTGCGTGGCATAGTTCGCCATATCCGCAGGCGTATCCAAGCCCATTTTGATCATAATGTTTTCACGGTGTTTAGAAACCGTACGATCACTGATACCCAACACTTCTGCAATCTCTTTCGTACGCATCCCCTCTGCAACGAGTTTAATCACCTGTTTTTCACGAGCTGATAACTGCTTAGAGAAGCTAACCTGCTGCAAAATATGCGGCATGGCTTTTAGGATATCAGAATGAACAAAGGGCTCCTCTTCTTCCCCTTCTGCAACCTGTTGGATGCCTGAAACCAACTCTTTTTTAGAAATCGATTTTAATGCCACACCATCAGCACCCGAGACCAACACCTCTTGCCAAATAGTGGGCGTTTCTGCTGCTGTTAGCACCAAAATTTTGGTTTCTGGTGCGGCAGACTTCAATTGTTTAATCGCATTCATGCCACTAAGCTTCGGCATAGAGACATCAAGTAATACCACATCTGGATCTTTTGCTTCTACTAGCTCCAGACACTCAAGCCCATCTTTTGCTTCTCCACAGACCTTTAGATCACTCACCGTCTGTAAAATCGCTTTAAATCCCGCTCGCACAAGATCATGATCTTCTGCTAAGAGCACTGTTATTTTTGCCATGATGCTTTTCCTTTTTTATTTACTTCGTTCTTTTGTATCGGTGCTGAAATATGGCTTTAAACAGCCGTTTAAACCATTAAAATAAATCTATTCTCAACACAAATAAGTACGAGACGAGACAATCAATTTCAACATTCAACAACTTCATTGAATATTGAATTATAGTCAAATTACCGTTTTGTGACAATAATGAGTGTGACAAAATCCATTGTATTTATTTATCAACACCATTAAAGTTAACTAAAACTCAGTAAGAATAATTTAATCTCACAACTGCTCATCAATTAAAAGACCAAGCTTGTACGAGATTTATAACAGCACCATACTGCTTTTTTTGCAAGTACTCTTCAGCTAATTGTATCTCCCTCACCCAATCAGTCTGTTGAAACATCATGACCTCGCCTTTCATACCGTGTAACCCTTCTGAAGCGGCTTGCCAATCTTTATGCTGTAAATGATTTAGCACGGCCAATCGCTGTTTTTGTAAGTTTGCTAACAATTGAGGCAATAACGGCTGCAGCACTTCGGGTAAATCCAAATTTTTCACACGCTTAGACTCTAATTGCTTTTCGCCTGAAGAAAATATCTCAATAAACTGCCTAGTCTCTATCGGCTTGAACAAGCAATCATCAAACACCCCCTCGGTCTGACCAATACCAACTGTTTCCTCTTCTGTCATCGCTGTTTGAAGATAAAGACCTCGGAGCCTATGTGAATGCTGCTGCATCCATTGCCGTAGAGCTTGCGCTATCTCAAACCCATTGCGTTTAGGCATTTGCCAATCTAAAAAGATATAATCCAATTGTTTCCCCACCGTTTCCACCAGCGATAATGCTACTTCTCCATCAACTGCTTCAAACACCTCACACCCTAGCTGTTCCAATTGTTGTCTCATCACACGGCGATTGATGCCAGCATCATCCACAACCAACACCTTTAAATCAAATTGAGGGGATTCGGCTGGGTGTTCGGCTGGGTGTTCGGCTGGGTGTTCGGCTGGGTGTTCGGATGAGTGTTCAGATGGCGGGTCACTTACCTGTTGCAAACAAGCTTCTTCCTCTACTTGTAAGGGCAAGAAAAGCGTAAAACAGCTACCCTGACCCATTTGAGACTCCACCTCGATCTTGCCCCCCATTAAGTTGGCCAACTGCTTCACCAAACTTAATCCCAACCCAAGTCCTAACTGTTGCTGTCCAGAGGCCAACTGTTGATAAGGCTTAAAGAGCTGCTCAACCTGCTCAGGTGACATCCCCTCACCTTGGTCCTGCACAGCTATCTTAAATTCTGCCAATCCAGCATCCAACTGCTCAAAAAGTGAGACGCTCACTCGCACCTCTCCTTCTTGGGTAAATTTAATCGCATTCATTATCAAGTTATTTAAGAGTTGAATAAGGCGAGTCTCATCAGCCTTGACCCAGGCCTCTGACTCAGATAACTCAGATTCAAAACTCAATTGAATGCCTTTCTCTTGCGCAAGCGGCTGTAATACCTGAACCCCTTGCTGAATCAGGATGTTCAGATTAAAGATTGATTGAGATAACTGGACTTGCCCGTTTTCAAGCTGAGACAGGCTCATGGTATTTTCCACAATCGACAATAACTGTTTCAGCGTGGAGGACATAACCTGAAACTGCTTACGGAGTTTTTTATCTAAAGCATAATCTTGCTGCAACTGAGCAACCATCCCACTCAATCCCAATAAAGGTGACCTGACTTCATGACAAAGAATCTCCATCTGCTGCTTCACTTCTGCTATTACTTCGGAGGGTTCATTACTTTTTTTCATTGTCCTAGCTCACAAAAATCATAGACAGTGGTATCATAATACGATTAGTTAAATTAAAATTTAAAATTGTTATGTCCAATACTTCCTACCGAATCGAAAAAGACAGCATGGGCGAACTTGAAGTCCCTGCTGACGCACTCTATGGTGCTCAAACCCAAAGAGCCATTAACAACTTCCCAATCAGTGGCCGCCCACTTCCTCCTCGTTTTATTCAAGCCCTAGGTCAAGTCAAACACGCTTGTGCCTTAAGCAATGCGGAGCTGGGTAAATTAAGTCCTGAAAAGCAACAAGCCATTTGTGATGCAGCTCAACAACTGATCGAAGGACAACATCTTACTCACTTCCCCATTGATGTTTTTCAAACAGGCTCTGGCACCAGCACCAATATGAATGCCAATGAAGTGATTGCCACCCTTGCCAAACAAGCTGGCGTGGAGATTCACCCCAATGATGATGTCAATATGAGCCAAAGCTCCAATGATGTTATCCCCACGACCATTCATGTCGCCGCTTCTATCGCCATAGAAGAACAACTCATCCCAGCCATGCAGCACATGGTTGAAGTATTAGAAAAGAAAAAAACTGAAGTAGGTCACATTGTTAAAACGGGGCGGACTCATTTAATGGATGCGATGCCGGTGACATTAGGGCAGACTTTGTCCACTTGGCAACAACAGATTCAAGACAATATTGCTCGCATTCAAGACAGTGCCAAACGCCTACACAAACTGCCTCAAGGCGGTACCGCCGTCGGCACAGGCATCAATGCGGATCCCCAATTTGGAAAACTGGTCAGCCAGTATCTTAGCCAAAAAACGGGCATTGCCTTTGAACCCATGCCGAATCTATTTGTCGGGATCAGCACCCAAGATACCGCCGTAGAAATCAGCGGTCAGCTCAATGTTCTTGCCACCTCTATTATGAAAATCGCCAATGATCTGCGTCTGATGAACTCAGGCCCCCTAGCGGGCTTA
>JALUXI010000161.1 GCA_027019045.1 Piscirickettsiaceae bacterium
CCATCTTCTGCTCAAGCACCTTAAAATTCAACCAAATGAAAAAGCACTGGATATTGGCTGCGGTTACGGCCCGCTCGGCTTGGCAATCGCCGCCAATGCCCCTGATGGAGAAGTGACCATGGTGGATAAAGATTTTGTGGCGGTCGATTACGCCAATCAAAACGCCCAAATCAACCAACTCCCACACGCCAAAGCCATGCTCTCCAATGGCCTCAGTCACATTCCTGCTGATCAAACCTTCACCACCGTGGTCTCCAATATCCCCGCCAAAGTAGGCAAAGAGATGCTCACCATCCTACTCTACGATGTCCACCAACATCTCGAGCCAGGCGGCCAATTCGTCGTCGTCACCATCAACGGCCTCAGACAATATATGAAACGCAACTTTATGGAAATGTTCGGTAATTACGAAAAGGTCAAGCAAGGCAAAGACTATACGATTTCTCGTTGTATTAAACTTTAAACAAGGATATACTCTAAGTACATCCCGTCTATTAAAGTAAGGAGGAAAACATGAATACGGCCTCTACCAAAATTTTTATGAATAACCGTTCACAAGCTGTTCGATTGCCTAAAGCCGTTGCTTTTTCTAACACTGTTCAAGAAGTTGAAATTATTGCTATTGGAAATAGTCGTGTGATTACACCTAAAGCGGAAAGCTGGGATCAATGGTTTGAGAATAAATTAGTTTCTGAAGACTTTATGGAACAGCGGTTGCAAGAAGCGGATCAGCAACGAGAAATACTATGATTAAATACTTACTGGATACAAATATTCTTATCTATACGATAAAAAATCGCCCACCCCAAGTGAGAGAAAAGTTCAATCAGCACCTTGGTCAAATGGCGACTTCGACCGTTACCGTAGGTGAGCTTGTCTTCGGTGCAGAACGCTCCGCTCAGCCTGCAAGAAATTTAATCGACATAGAAGGCTTATTTGCTCGACTTCATATCTTGGATTTTGATCTCCGTTCAGCACAACAATTCGGTCAAATTAGAGCCTCTTTATATAATCAAGGTACACCTATTGGTTCTTATGATATGATGATTGCTGGCATTGCGAAAAGCCAAGGATTGATTTTAGTGACAAATAATGAAAAAGAATTTAATCGTATACCTGGGCTTCAAATAGAAAACTGGGTTTAAATAGGAGAGTACATCAACCCATGAAAAAATTTTTCATCTACACCCTTCTGACTTTTGTTACCCTCGGTATTGGCCTGCAAACTGCTGAAGCCAAACGCTTTGGCATGGGGGGGAGTTATGGGTATAGCAAGAAAATTGCACCGAAACAGTATGGGCAACCCAATAAAAGCTTTAAGCAACCTAGCCAAACCACTAAACCCAATGCAGCACAAGCGGGCAAAACCGCTCCTCAACGCTCTGGGGCTTCTCGTTGGTTAGGGCCTCTAGCAGGATTGGCAGCAGGTGGACTGCTGGCTGCCATGCTATTTGGTGATGGCTTCCAAGGGCTACAAATCATGGACATTTTAATTTTTGCCTTGATTGCTTTCTTGCTATTTAAACTCTTTACGCGAAGTCGCCAACAAGCTGCCACAAATACCGCTCATTCTCAAGCGGGCTATACGGATACCTCACCCACTCAACAAAATACGCAAGCCTTTCAAGCCAATGATTCAGCTTATGAAGCCACTGCAGGCGGTGGTAGCATCATTGGTTCAGCCCTGTCAGAGGATGCGGAACATGTACCTGTGGCACCGAGTTGGTTTGATGAAGAAAGCTTTTTAGAGGCGGCAAAACATAACTTCGTTGAAGTGCAAAAGGCATGGGATGCGGGTAATTTAGAGACTATTCGCTCATACTGCTCACCTGAGCTATTTGAACAACTTCAACAACACATCCAACCAGGGGTCAACCACACAGAAGTCGATACGCTCTATGCTGAAATTGCTGATATGGCTGTGGAAGGTGATGATTTTATTGTCAGTGTCCGCTTTAGTGGCTTCATTAAAGAAGACGGAAAGCTGCATGCTTTCAATGAAATTTGGCACCTCAGCCGTCCTGTCGATGGTTCAGGCAACTGGAAAATTATCGGCATTCAGCCAGGACACGAAACAGATTAAGCCTGATCAA
>JALUXI010000162.1 GCA_027019045.1 Piscirickettsiaceae bacterium
CATCAAGCCGTTCAACGAGATTTTGTAATTTTTGACGAATGGAATCTTTCATGGGGAATTTAATGTTCTGTTCTATTTAATGGAGGGTATTTTAACAGAAGAGCGTCTGTTTATTCTGAGGAAGTCAGATTGTGCCTCTCGCCGCTATCTTAAAAAGAAGTTTGGGAGTTTGGTGTATTTTTCCTGTAGGCTGTGTTGTGAATTGATAGCTTGTCTGCGGGAAAGCTGTAGAAGCCGTTAACGAAAGCGTCGAAACAGCAAGCCAATGTTTGAGCGAAGCGAGTTTTGGCTTGCTCGACGCTAAGTTTTACGGATGCTAGGCTTGGAGCAATCAAGCTATCAATTTGCAATACAGCCTACTTTCCTATGATGTATGAGGGTTTTGCTCAAGCAGTAACTTTTCAGCGGCTTCGACCAGTTGGGTGTCGCCTGAAATACCCGCTTGATTGAGGTTGTGGGTGGGGGTGTGGAGGAGGCGGTTGGTGAGTTGGTTGGCGAGTTTTTGGATAACCTGTTCGGGGTTGTCGCCTTTTTCGAGGTTTTTCAGTGCCTGTTCTAGAGAGTGGGCTTTAATGGTGTCGGCTTGTTGTCGATAGGCACGAATAATTGGATTGACTTGGTTCATTGCCCGAAATTGCATCACGAAGTGATTCGCCTGTTGCTGAATAATCTCTTCAGCCGCAATGGCGGCATCGGCACGGGCTTTTTTGTTCTCTTCAATAATACTTTCGAGGTCATCGACGGTGTAGAGATAGACATTATCGATGTCATTCACTTCTGCCTCAATGTCTCTGGGGACGGCAATGTCAATCATAAAAACGGGGCGACCTTTGCGTTGCTTCATCGCCTTTTTTACTTGCTCTGCTAGCAGAATGGGTTTGGGGCTGGCGGTGGAGGCGATGACAAGATCGGCTTCGTGCAGGTGGTCGGGAATTTCGTCCAGTTCAATCGCATAGCCGCCGACCTCTTCTGCTAGCGTATGGGCTTTAGAAAGGGTTCGGTTGGCGATAATGATACGACCAATTTGAGACTCTTTGAGGTGACGAGCGACCAGTTCAATCGTCTCTCCTGCACCGAGTAATAGAGCAGTTTGGTTTTGCATGTCACCAAAAAACTGTTTTGCCAAGCTGACCGAGGCAAAGGCGACGGAGATGGGGCAGCTCCCAATTTCAGTGTCGGTGCGTACCTGTTTGGCGGTGCGAAAGACAAATTGAAAGAGGTTTTCAAGGGTGTGGTGAATGCTGTTGGCTTGGTGTGCGGCACTGTAAGCGTCTTTGAGTTGTCCTAGAATTTGCGGTTCGCCTAAAATCAGGGAGTTTAGCCCACTGGCGACGCGCATCAGATGTTGCACGGCTTCTAAATTATGGTGTTGATAGAGGTAGGGGGTGAGGTCTTTTAACGCAAAGAAGTTTTCGAGCCATTGGATGATGGCTTCGGGCTGAATGTTGTCATCTTTAAGGGTGAAATAGAGTTCAGTTCGATTGCAAGTGGAGAGAATAACGCATTCAGAAACCAATTTATCTTCTTGTAAACTGTCAAAAGCTTGCTGCAATTTACCATCGGCCGCAAAGGAGACTTGTTCACGAATGTGGACAGGCGCGGTTTCGTGGTTGACACCTAGTGCAATCAGTTTCATAGAGAAGAAATGGCCAAAATAATTAGTGAGGTTCTTACTGAGAGGTCGAATTCAAGGCGCTCTCAAAATCACTCAGAAAAGAAAAAGTTAAAACAAGGCCGCTAATTTTGCTAAATTATGCGCTTAATTGCAAATTTAATTGAGAAGAGCATGAAAGTAAAAGGGTGGACTATTGGGGCGTTTTTAGCGTTGGCTGTCGGTGGATTGTTTGGATGCAGTCAATTTGGCAATGTGCATGCTTCCGATGGGTTAGTGCAGGATGCACAAATAGCCGAGTCTGTCGATGCGCAGACCATGTATCAAATTTTGGTGGGTGAAATGCTGGTGGAGAAGGGGCAACCTGCACAAGCGTTTCAAGTGTTGCGGTCTGTGGCGGAGGAACTCAAAGATCCGGAGCTGGTTAAACAGGTGTTTCAGTTGTCGATGTACACTTACGATTTAAA
>JALUXI010000163.1 GCA_027019045.1 Piscirickettsiaceae bacterium
ATTTCGGCATTATTTAATTGCTGTACACTCATCATTCCACTCTCTATCTCTATGCAATGCTTGGTTGAGCATACTGTTTCAATCTCAATACACTCAACCAAGCAATGTCGTGAGATGCTAAAAAGCACCTCACGACGGATTTAACTGAGAGTTTTGCACGAGTGGGACGCGAGAGAAAAAAGAGATAAAATTTTTCGAATCAAGGCGGAAAACGCAGGTAATAGCCAACTATTGCCAAGTTTTTCAACGAAGAGTCGGAGAATTTTAACCTTTTTTATCCGTGTAGCCATCTCGTGCAAAGCTCTCTAACTAAAGATGTCTTTACGGAAAGTTCTCTGCCAGTTTTTTGCGACCTTTTCAAGAATTACCGAACGAGCAGGATCTCTTTCAGCGCCCGGAATATCATAATGCTCTTCCAATCGCTTACCTTCTCCCGCATAACGGAAAGTTTCAGCTAAGGTCATCCCAAAATCTTCCCCTGCCATAGCCACACACTCATTAGTAATGAATGGATAAGGAATCTTACGACCATGCAGCTCTTCATTGATTGCCTGTACTACCACTTTAGCTTGGTTACTTGCGATATAACCTGTTTTTGGCATAGGATCACCATCAACAGAATCTCCAATCACATGCACATCTTTAAACTTGGTTGAGGTAAAGTCACGGAAGTCAACAGGACACCAATCCCCCTCATTCAGACCATTTTTAATTGCAAACTGTCCTGCTTTTTCAGGTGGAATAATATTGATGACATCCCCTTTATGCACTGTTCCATCTGCGGTCACGACGGTACGATTAGTCGCATCCAATTTCACGACCTCACCACCGTTAGATTTTGAAACCCATTCGATCAGACTATTATCAGTACCATAACCAAAATGCGTTTTCCAGTAGTATGGATAGACATTCTGGAAGATGAAACTATCTTTAGCGTCTAAAATAATCAATTTACCTGTTGGATTATGTTCCTTTAGCATGGCCGTAATATACGAAGCACGCTCATAAGGTGCTGGAGGGCAACGATAGGGGTCTTTAGGAGAGGAAATAATCACCGTCCCCCCTTTTTTCATCGCTAAAATCTGTTCACGCAACTTCAAAGTTTGTGGACCCGCATGCCAAGCCGCAGGATATTCACTCTCGGCTAATGCCTTGTTATAGCCATCAATCGCCTCATAATCAAGCGTAGGACCAGGTGATACAATTAGCTTGTCATAGTTAATGACCTCACCTTTTGCCGTTTTGACTTGCTTTTTGGTGTAGTTAATTTCGGTCGCATGATCCTGTACAACATTAACACCATAGCGATGCTTTAAAGTGGTATGTGTGACTGTTAAAGACTCCAAGGTCTCCCAACCAGGAATCACCTCATTACTACCAGGGCAGAAAATATATTGTGCATTGGGTTCAATCACCGTGATTTTGACATCCGCATTCAGCAACCGCATATATTTCGCTGCCGCTGTACCGCCAATTCCCCCACCGACAATCACAATATGTGCTGCATTACTGGCAAAGGCCTTTGAAGAAGCACCAAAAATACCTAATGCTGCTGCACCTGCCGCTGCGGATTTCAAAAAGTTGCGGCGAGACATTTCTGACTGCTGCGGATTCAATTCTTGCATCATCTCTTTACGCATCTCTTACTCCTTGCCCATTTTTGCAGGATCTTTTACATCTTTACGCCAATCTGGCTGTGTCCATTCCACAGGTTTCTGCTTTGAAAAATAGTCCGCCATTTTTTCAATCTCCTCATCCGTCAATGGCTTAGCGACAATCCCCATCACAATAAAGTCGTGATTATCCCCTTTTTTAAAACGCTGCATCATTTGAATAAATGCAGTTTTATTCATTCCTGCAAGCGGTGGAATAATATCTTTAAACTCTGCACCATTGGTACCATGACAGCCTGAACAAGTGTTGGCTAAATTCCACGCTGTAGGTGGATATTTTTTAGCCAGTTCATGACTCTCTTCAATGCTCATACCACCCGACATCGGGCCATAGGGATCATCTGCTGCCAATGCGACTGTTCCAGTCAAGGCTGTACTCAGTGCTGCAAAAGCAAAAGGAAGAAG
>JALUXI010000164.1 GCA_027019045.1 Piscirickettsiaceae bacterium
CTGACAAACCACGCCAACTTCTTCATTAAACAGTGCGGCAGCAGGATCACCTAACAAGGTTGAAATATCCAAGTCCACCCCACAATGCCCTGCAAATGCCATCTCAGCAACTGTGGTATAGAGTCCGCCATCAGCACGATCATGATAAGCCACCAGTAACTCTTGTGCATTCATGGCTTGAATAGCATTAAATAGGTTTTTCAGCTGAGTCGCATCCTCCACATCAGGAGCAATATCCCCGATCTGATTATAAACCTGTGCTAAACAACTTCCGCCAATCCTATTTTTCCCAGTCCCGAGATCAATCAGCAGCAGTTCAGTCTCCCCTAAATCAGTTCTTAACTGTGGAGTCACTGTTTTGCGAACATCTGAAACAGGGGCAAAAGCGGTAATATTCAGTGAAACGGGCGAGGTCACCGATTTCTTCTCACCATTTTCCTGCCATACGGTTTTCATCGACATAGAATCTTTACCCACTGGAATCGCAATATCCAGAGCAGGGCAAATCTCCATTCCAACCGCTTCTACGGCTTCATAAAGGGCGGCATCTTCACCTGGATGACCTGCCGCCGCCATCCAGTTAGCAGAAAGCTTAATATCTGAGATATGCTCAATCTTAGCCGCTGCCACATTGGTAATCGCTTCTGCTACTGCCAATCTTGCCGAGGCTTTGGGGTTAATTAATGCAACAGGTGGGCGTTCACCCATGGCCATCGCTTCCCCTGTATAACCAAAGTAATCCGAAGCAGTCACCCCAACATCTGCCACTGGCACCTGCCAAGGTCCAACCATCTGATCTCTGGTCACCATCCCTGTGATAGAGCGATCACCAATCGTAATCAAGAAGGTCTTATCCGCAATCGTCGGCAACTTCATTAAGCGTTCGACCGTCTCTTCCAAATCCAGTACAGCCGTTTCAAAACCAGGCTGTGGAATCTTGCGAGAGGTCACATCTCGTTGCATTTTGGGTGGTTTGCCTAATAACACATTTAATGGCATATCCACTGGATTATTATCAAAGTGGCTATCATGCACCACCAAGCGTTGCTCTTCGGTTGCTTCACCCACCACAGCATACAAACAGCGTTCTCGTTGACAGATCGCTTCAAATTCTGCTAACTTTTCAGGGTAAACCGCCAGTACATAACGCTCTTGTGATTCATTACACCAAATCTCCATGGGCGACATGCCTGGTTCCACATTTGGGATTTTTCGCAACTCAATATAACCGCCACGACCGCTATCATTTACCAATTCAGGGAAGGCATTCGATAAACCACCTGCTCCCACATCATGAATCGAGGCAATCGGATTATCCTCTCCCAAATAGGTACAACGATCAATCACCTCTTGCGATCGGCGTTCCATTTCAGGATTGTCTCGTTGCACGGAAGCAAAATCTAAGTCTTCAGAACCCGTTCCTGTATCGACACTGGAAGCCGCCCCGCCGCCTAAACCGATCAACATGGCTGGACCGCCCAGCACAACCAGTTTTGCACCGACAGGAATATTATTTTTATGCACATGGGCTTCACGGATATTACCTAACCCCCCTGCCAGCATAATAGGCTTATGATAGCCTCGTACCTCTTGCCCATCATGCGTCAATAGCGGATTTTCATAGGTACGGAAATAACCATTGATCGCAGGACGACCAAATTCGTTGTTATAGCCTGCCGCTCCCAAAGGACCTTCAATCATAATATCCAGAGCAGATACAACCCGACTCGGCTTGCCATAAGGGCGTTCCCATGGCTGTTCAAAGCCAGGAATATTCAGATTAGAGACCGTAAAGCCTGTTAACCCAGACTTCGGCTTGGAACCTCGACCTGTTGCTCCCTCATCACGAATCTCACCGCCAGAACCCGTTGCTGCTCCAGGGAAAGGAGAAATCGCCGTTGGGTGGTTGTGTGTTTCCACTTTAATTTGGAAATGGACGGGCTCTTCAGAGATTTGATACTGTTTAGAATCGACTTCAGGAAAAAATCTTGTTGCTTTTGGGCCTTGTAAAACCGCAGCATTATCGCTGTAAGCAGATAAGACACCTTCAGAAAAGTTATGATAGGTATTGCGAATCATCCCAAACAGCGTATTAGGTTTAGGCTGCCCATCAATTACCCAGTCGGCATTAAAAATCTTATGACGACAATGTTCAGAGTTGGCTTGAGCAAACATCATCAATTCGGCATCCACTGGATTGCGCCCCAAAGTGGTAAAAGCATCGACTAGATAATCAATTTCATCTTCACTCAGTGCCAAACCAAGCGTTTTATTTGCCTCCACCAGCGCTTCTCGTCCTTGACCTAATACATCAATTTCGGTAAACGGTTTAGGCTGTTGATGGGAAAAGAGAGATTCTGCTGCTTCAATCTGTGTAATCACTTGTTCCACCATTCGATCATGAATCAACGGCAAAACGGGGGTGAGATCGATCACGCCATCAATAAAATAAGCCACGCCATGCTCAATCCGTTCGATATGCTCAATGCCACAAGTATGCATAATATCAGTCGCCTTAGACGACCAAGGGGAAATAGTACCGATTCGAGGTGTGACGACACAAGTTGGTTGCTCCTCAACCTGCACTTCCTGTTCACTACCATTGAGCAAAATACTCAAGTGTGCACGCTCTTCTGCGGTTAAAGGCTGAGAGGCTTCGATAAAATAGACATGACGCGTCTTTAATCCTTGAATAGGTGCAACCTTTTCAATTTCAGATTGCAACTGTTTTAGTCGATAGGGTGAATGGGCTGGAGTTCCCCAAAGAGTCTGCATAATAAAATATCCTATTTACTCAATAATCCAAGAGCCTTAAAAATAAAAGCTTGCTGTTGAGGGGTTAACCGAGCTTCAGTATCTTCAGTCTCCGAAACGGTCAACCATTGTTGAGAGGGTTTGCCTTCTACGGTTTGCAAAGTGAACAGAAGCTGTTCGGGTAGGAGGGGTTGTTTCGATTCTTTAAACAGTCGACCCAACAGACCATCTTTTGATTCAGTTAAATTTTTGGGTGGTTTGACAACCAAGGTGTGCTTAGCATCGTCAGTTTTCAATAGCGTCCAACCCGCACGATAAATCATCGCCTTGGTATAAGTCCAAGCCACATCTAACGGCGCTTTTAGCAATACACCCTCTAAAACTTTTTGATCACCCTCTTCCGCCATTTCAGGTAAAACCAAATTCTGAGTCACCTGAATCTGTTTGAATGCCTCATTACGGTTCACCCCTAAAAAGACCAATGCCTGATAGAGTGCTTCTGCCTCAATTTCTGGGCTATAAGGACGCACCTGCCATTGGTCAGTATCACCATCGGTATTGCGATAGAGGACATGATCATAAAAATAGAGTCGCATCTTACCCTGCTCGATATTTGATTCTACACGAGCCGTCAAACGATCATAGACCCCTTCAGCCAATTCAGGTCGCCAACTATTTAATAAACGAGTCAAAGGTCCTTGTACATCAATAGGTGCCAATTCTGTTCGAGCTTTATATTTAGTCCGCACGACACCAAGTACCCGATCAGCTTGATCCACTTCAAAACCTAAAGAAATCACAAAGCTTTGTATATCCTTCCAGACCTTATTCACCTCTTCAGCCGAATGCACGGGGATTTCAATCCAACGCTCAGAAAGGTTGGTTTTAACCTGCACATCATTAAACTTTCGGGTTGGAATATCTGCGCTCTGTTGAGTGGAGGGTTGAAGAATTTTGGTTAGATCACTCTCTTTAGATGCAGGAGAAATTAGGTCTGGTGGCACCTCCAAAGACTGAGAAAGACTTTCCTCTGTTGAGCGATAATCATCTTCATCACCCGCCAGAGCCGCCCTGACATTGTCATTCGTATTAGATGTTGTGCTACAACCTGATAAAAAGCCAGTAGCAATCAGTAAGCCTAGCGAAAGTCTAGACAGAGAGAATTTTGATGGCATCAGTGGCATTAGGACAAGGCCCCCACTTCTTTTAATACAGCATTTAAGGTGGGGCGATGAAGCTCAGATAGCTCTGTCAACGGCAAACGAATGCCCTTGCGGATTTTACCCATTTCATACAGCGCCCACTTGACAGGAATGGGGTTGGATTCAGCAAAAAGCACCTGATGGAGGGCGGCTATTTTTGCATCTAAAGCTCTTGCTTCTTCTGCCTTACCTTCAAGCGCCAAATGATAAATCTCGCTCAATTCTTTAGGCACCACATTAGCAGTGACAGAAATTCCACCATGTCCACCTAATAGAATAAACTCCACCGCTGAACCATCATCTCCAGTATAAAGATCAAATTCAGAATCATCGACCAAAGATTGAATCTGCTTAACACGATCCAATTCACCCGTGGCTTCTTTAATCCCAACAATATTCGACACCTTAGCTAAACGAGCGACCGTTTCAGGCAATAAATCACAGGCCGTTCTGCCTGGTACATTGTATAAAATCTGAGGAATATCCACTGATTCGGCAATTGTCTTATAGTGTTGATACAACCCTTCTTGAGTCGGTTTATTGTAGTAAGGTGTCACCAATAGACAAGCATCGGCACCGACCCCTTTGGCAAAAGCCGTTAACTCTATCGCCTCAGAAGTCGAATTGGCACCCGTGCCAGCAATCACTGGAATTCTGCCATTCACCTGCTTCACCGTAAAAGCCACCACTTCACCATGCTCTTTAAAATCTAAAGTGGCCGACTCTCCAGTCGTTCCCATGGAAACAATGGCATCTGTCCCTGACTCAATATGCCACTCAATCAATGCTTCTAGTGCTTCATAATCCACCGGACCGTCATCCATCATCGGCGTGACCAACGCTACCATACTGCCTCTAAACACTTCAACTCTCCAAATAGGCTGTAAAAAAGTAATCTTAACCTTTCAACTAAGGGACTTCAAGCCAAATCACAGAACTGGACAAAATTATAAATTTCTCACCATTGTCATCATTTTCTTCACTATACTTTCTTTTAAAACTCGACAAACACAAGGAGACTCATATGACAGATTCGACTATTTCAAACACACAACATCCCGTGCTTTCTATAGGCGATGCACTTCCAGACTTCTCTCTCCCAGCCACTTCAGAGAGAACCATCACGCCTGAAGACTTTAAAGGCCACTATACCGTACTCTACTTCTACCCTAAAGACAATACACCAGGCTGTACCACAGAAGGACAGGAGTTCAGCGAACTCTACCCAGAGTTTCAGAGTTTTAATTGTGAAATTTTTGGGGTTTCCAGAGACTCTATTCGTAAGCATGAAAACTTCAAAGCCAAATACAATTTTCCGTTTGCCTTAATCTCAGATGAAGAAGAACAGCTCTGTCGGATGTTTGATGTCATTAAATTGAAAAAAAACTATGGGCGTGAATATCTTGGGATTGAACGCAGTACCTTCTTACTGGAACCAGAAACCAAAATCATTTATGAATGGCGAAAAGTCAAAGCCAAAGGACATGCTCAAATTGTGCTAGATAAATTAAAAGAAATTCAAGGGTAACCTACCATGTCACAAACCAAGCTATTTATTTTAGACACCAATGTGCTGATGCACGACCCAATGGCACTGTTCAACTTTGAAAACAATGACATCTTCCTACCCATGACCGTTCTGGAAGAGTTGGACGCCAATAAAAAAGGGATGTCTGAAGTCGCTCGCAATGCACGAGAAGCCAATCGTCTGATTGATGAAATTATTGATGATGCTGATTTTGAAGCCATCAAAGCGGGACTGCCACTAGAACGAATTCAAACCAAGCTCCAGCAAATCAACCAACGATTGGGAAAACTCTATTTTGAAACCGAATCACTACAAGCCGAACCGCCTGCAGAGCTTCCCACCCACAAAGCGGATAACCACATCATTCTAACTGGGCTTGCCCTACAAAAACGCCACCCAAAAAAAAGCATTACCCTTGTCACTAAAGACATCAATATGCGCGTCAAGGCATCCACTGTCGGCCTTCATTCCGAAGACTATTACAATGACCGTGTCGTTGAAGATGCCGACCTGCTCTACCGAGGTTGGGAACAACTGCCTGAAGACTTCTTCTCTCAGCATGTAGATGAAATGAAGTCTTGGCAAGACAATGAAGGACACACCTTTTATCAACTCCATGTCGGTGAGGGTTGCGACTGGTATCCGAATGAGTGCCTTATTTCTAAAAACGACTCTGGTTTCAGTGCCATCGTCAAAAAGATCGAACCTGAAGATAAAAGCACAGGCAAAATAGCCACTTTACAACTGCTAAATGACTACACTCAAAAATCCATTTGGGGCATCACAGCTCGAAATCAAGAGCAAAATATGGCACTTAATGTCCTGATGGATCCTGATATAGACTTTGTCTCCCTTCTTGGTGCAGCGGGAACGGGAAAAACGCTGCTAACGCTTGCAGCCGCTCTACATCAAACACTTGATGACAACCTCTATAATGAAATCATTATGACGCGTGCTACCATTCCCATCGCAGAAGATATCGGCTTTCTACCCGGTACAGAAGAGGAAAAAATGACCCCTTGGATGGGTGCCTTAATGGACAACTTAGAAGTGCTTACCCAAACGGATGATATCTCAGACTGGGAAAAGAGCTCCACACAAGACCTCTTAAGTAAACGCATTAAAATCAAATCGATGAATTTTATGCGCGGGCGTACCTTCCAAAACAAATTCATCATTATTGATGAAGCACAAAACCTCACCCCCAAACAGATGAAAACACTCATTACTAGGGCGGGTATAGGGACAAAAATGGTCTGTCTAGGTAACCTCAGTCAAATTGATTCACCCTACCTTACCGAAACCACAACAGGACTCACCTATATCGTTGATCGTTTCAAAACATGGGAACACAGCGCCCATATCACCCTTATCCAAGGTGAACGCTCACGACTCGCTGAATTTGCTTCTAACACTCTATAACAGAGGCTAAATACCTAACAGCCACAAAAAAGGCCGCAATTGCGGCCTATTTGTGTAATGCATTCAAACTAAAACTAATAGTTCACATTATTTCCGTAAAACTTTTTCTGCTCGTCCGTAGGAACTTCAAACCCTCCTTCTATTGCCTTCTGCGTACAGTACTCCACTGCAAAATCTAATAGCTCACCCACTGCACGATGACGGAATTTGTGTTTTTGACGCACATGAGAGAAAGGACGCTTAATCGGCGGATCTAATGGAATCCCTTTTAAAGTTCCTAGCTGAAGCTCTTTATTGATCGTCGTTCTTGAAACAATCGCCAAACCGACGCCAGATTCTACCGCCATCTTCACCGACTCAGGACTCCCAAGCTCCAAAACAAGATTCAGATCACTGTATGAAAGTCCCTGCTCACGAATATATTTATCAATCACTGAACGAGAACCCGAGCCCTCTTCACGAGAGATATAAGGATACTTACGAATCTCTTCAATCGATACCTTATCACGGTTTGCTAATGGATGATTTGGAGGACAAATCAACTGCATCTCATCCAAACGACAAACATGCACCTCTAAATTTTTATTGTGGACAGGCGCTTCAACGACCCCTAAATCCACCATATTATTCTCTACCATCGACACAATGGCATCCGTATTACCCACCTGCAAACGAATAGAAACATCTGCAAACTCTTTTTTAAATGCACCCAACAGACTAGGCAACATATACTCTGCAATCGTTGTAGAAGCACCAATGACCAATGAACCCGCTACCTCACCCGTTAGCTCACGCACTTCATTGTTCATTTTGTCATAATATTCAAGAATTTTATCGGCATACTCATAGACCACCTTGCCCGCTTCGGTCAGGGAGATTTTATTATGCGTGCGGTCAAATAAACGGGTATTGAAACTGTCCTCCAACTGCTTCACCTGAAAGGTCACGGCTGGCTGCGTCATATGCAGCGTTTCAGCAGCCTTTGTAAAACTCATCACCTTGGAAACGGTATGAAATACCTGTAAGCGTCTATCTGCCATTTTTGTAGCCTTATTTAATTCTTTAAAGGCAAGACCTCTTTTCAACCCAAGTCATGCCATAATATTTTTTTGGGAAAAAATTTTTTAGTAAGTGAATATAAAACCTTATGACCTGAATGTCAAAAAAAGTTCATCACTTTATTATGTGCTTATATCTTAAATCTGCCAACCGCTGCTCTAACGCTTCGAGTTTTATCAAGATTTCTTGCCGCTGAATTTTCTCAATATCATCCACTCTATCCTCAAGTCGTTCAATGCCTTGGGACAGCTGTTCTCCACTAAATTCTTTAATTTCTTGTTTCAAGGCAGCCAATTCCTGCTCAATTTTTTGTGCATTAAAGCTCTTCAAGCGCCCTTCTAAATCTTCAATCTTAACAGTCACATGAGACAAAATCCGAGCGATATGCTCTTCGTTGATGCGCTCCTGCTCAATCATTCGTTGAGACATCTTGCGCACATAATCTAAAATCTCATGCTCTGTTCGTTGCTGATCTTGCCCGACTAAAAAAGCAGAAATATTCGCCGTAACAATAGAAAATAAAACCACGCCAAAAATAATCATCACTGCACCAAATTCCCGACCATAGTCCGTCTTAGGCACAATATCTCCATACCCAACTGTCGTAATCGTGACCAAGGCATACCATAAGGCATCACTAATAGATCGCCCTTCAATCAAGGAAAAAATAACGGCTGATAATAGCAAGAACAACAACGCAACCAGTAAAATCACCCCAAAGCTGTTCTTGGTCAAAATTTTGGAGAGTACATCAAACAGATTGAAAATCACCCTGACAAACAGCACCAGTCGTAAAGAACGCACAATCAGCACCCAATTGCCTTCCCATTTAAAGATAGGGGCCGCTAAGACTACGATAATAAAGTTCAACCAGTTATTACGAAAATATCGCCACTTCTTATCAACAAGTGAAATATTGATACCAAACTCTAAGGCAAACACCAACCAAACGGCTTCATCCACCCACTCCCAAGACTTTTCAGCTGTAGGATCAATCCACATCGTTAAAAGCTGAATAACCACTAAAATAAGAAAAATATTCACCAAATAACTGAAAAAATTCCCTACTTTAACGGCCTTAGGGTTTTCATTAGGATGAACCCCCTGAATACCCAGAATAGCTTCAACTCTTGCTTTCACTTAATGATTTACCTTTGCATATTTTGGAATCGGCTCTCGTCCATAGAGTGCCTCTTCAATCAACCAATGTTTCATTGGCTTCAATCGATTTAAAATTGGCATGGCTGCCTGCCGCAATTGCGTTTGCACTCCAGGTTGTTGACGAAACAACCCATCAAAAAACTCCATCGACCGCTGAACAACTACATTATCCCCCTTACGCCATCTTTCATATTTTCGAAGGACAGCATAATGACCAATAGGCTTTGATTTTTCATGTGCTTGTGTCACCACTTCAATTAAAGCTGATGCATCCAATAACCCCAAATTTACCCCTTGGCCAGCCTGCGGATGGATCGTATGTGCCGCATCGCCTACCAGAGCCAAACCTGGTTTAACATACTGCTGTGCATGGCGACGCACTAAAGTAAAAGCTCCTCTTTCAGCCACTTCAATGACCTGCCCCAGTCGCTCACCCGAAGCCTCGGTCACCGCCCGCGCAAAATCGGCATCATCCAAATTCAATGCCCACTGCATTTTTTCTAAAGGCAGATACCAAGCAATAGAGCTTACATTTTGATCCATCGCCAAAAAAGCAAAAGGACCATCGGGCGTGTAGCGTTGCCAACAGGTATCCTCATGCGATTTTTCGGTTTTCACACACCCGACCACGGCGCACTGACCATAATCGTGGCTATCTAACCCGATATTCGCCATATGACGGACCTGAGAAAAAGCCCCATCTGCGCCCACAATCAATCTTGCAGAGAGGATTCCCCGTTTTTCCAAATGTACTTCAGGCAAAACAGATATGCAGGACTGGGAATTTTGGCAATTTTCCGAATTTTCTGTGTTTTTTTCGGTCAGCGTTAAAGAGACTAAATTATCCTCCAAAATAATCTCAATCTGCTTATGCTGTTGACACTTCTCCCACAAAGCGGCTTGAATCACACTATTTTCAACCACAAACCCTAAGTTCGGTGCCCCAACCTCTTGAGCAGAGAGATGCGTTTCCTCCCCTCCCAAACTTTCCCAAATGTGCATCGCCACAAAAGGATGTGCCCTGCGAGCTTGAATGCCTTCCCATGCCCCTAGATTGCGTAAAATATTTTCAGAGGCACGGGTTAAAGCACTTACACGGACTTGGTATGGCATGGATTCAGACCATACCAAGCTGGGCGCTAGCTTCTCAACCAACATCACCCTCAGGCCAGCTTTCGCCATCCCTAAAGCGGTCGCTGCACCGACCATCCCTCCACCGATCACAATCACATCATAGTCAGGCTGATGGATTACAGTTTGTTCACTCATATTTCACCCCCTTGTACCCCACGCATGGCAAACCTTGCAAAGCGTTTTTTCAAAGGAGGAACTGCTTGAATCGCCATCATTCCTAACCCTCGTAAATGTCCAACAATCGGTGAAGGGTGCTGAAATACCTGAATCAAACCATCCGTCATCCCCATCACCTTTTCATGATCTTCTCGTCGTTTTTGAGCATAGGTCTCCAGCAATAATGGCCGACCAATATCCTGTTCCGATTGCACTCCATCTAAAAAAACTTCAATATCCCGAATGCCTAAATTCAACCCTTGTGCTGCTACGGGATGCTGTGTATGTGAGGCATTGCCCATCAATACCGCCCGTCCTTCGGTCATCTGCGGCACATAAGACTCCTTCAGCGGATAAGCCACTCGCTCACTCACCTTTGTAAACCGCCCCAGCCGTTCCCCCATCTTCTCTGCAAAAGCAGCCATGTAGGATTCATCATCCATCTGCATATATGTTTCTAACTTAGCTTCAGGACAAACCAGCACTGCCTTATTGGCATGACCTCCCATCGGTAGCAACGCCACAGGCCCTTCTTCGGTAAAGCGTTCGAATGACCACCCTTGCGGAGGCTGTTCAGTCTCTATCTTGGCAATAATGCCATAGGCGTGATACGCCTTCTCTTCAATCGGCAAACCTAAAACCTTACGCACTTGTGACTGGGTACCATCTGCCCCAACCAATAATTTGGCAGATTGATGAATCGGCTCTTCTTCGCCAGCCAACGCTATCTCAACCTGAACTTCACCCTGCTCTTGCTGAAAATAAGTCACCTTGGCGGGTCGCAACACTTCAATATTCTTTTGTGCAGAGACCGCCTGCCAAAGTACTCGCCCCAAATCTCGAGCCGTGACGCTAAACCCTAAAGCAGGCACTCGTAACTCTTCAGCATGGATTTTTGTCAAACCCAAATACCCCTGTTGCGAAACATGAACATGCAAAATGGGTTCCACAAAAGGCTTTAATGCCTGCCAAATTTCCAGTCGCTCCAAGACCTCTTGAGAACCCAGCGTCAAGGCTAAAACCCGCCCATCAAAAGAGCCTTCTGTATCCACCTTTTCTTCTGGCAAAGCCTCAACCAGCGTGACGGCTCGTCCTTGCTGCGCTAACCCCAGCGCCAACATCAATCCAACTGGTCCACCACCTGAAATCACCGCATCTCTACACTGCATCTTTTACCGACTCCTGCATAAACTGCTCAATCCCTTCCACAGTACGGGGCAACCCCTTCGTCAATACCTCATAGCCTGTTTCAGTCACCAACACATCATCTTCAATGCGTACACCAATCCCACGCCACTGAGGTGCCACTTCCGTTCGTTCAGGAGCAAAATACAAGCCTGGCTCTACCGTCACCACCATACCAGCTTGCAAAGGTCGCCATTCACCATTTACCTTATAAGCACCGACATCATGCACATCCATGCCCAACCAATGCCCTGTGCCGTGCATAAAATAGGCTTTATACGCCTCCTCTTCCAGCAGCGTTTCCACTTCTCCTTGCAAAATCCCCAACGCAACCAAACCTTCCGTGATC
>JALUXI010000165.1 GCA_027019045.1 Piscirickettsiaceae bacterium
CATGGACAGCAAAGTCGTCCTCCCCTCGCCCATCTGGAGCCCTCATGCACGGCTGGTATTTGATGCCCTCGTCACACTGGATTTACCCAGCTATTTGGTCGATAGCATTGAAGAGATGACCTATGAGTTGGTTCGCAAGAATCTTTATATCCTCACCACTAATATCGCAGGGCTTGAACTCCCAGAAGGTGCCACAGTGGAGAGGCTTGCCAATGACTATTCTGACTTGATGAATGCTGTGGCAGAGGATGTATTGATTATTCAAAGTGCCTTAACAGGCATCGAATGGGAAAAAGAGAGCCTCATCGACGGCATGCTAGAAGCCTTCAACGGCGACCCGCAACACAAATGCAAAGGCCGCTCCGCCCCCGCCCGCCTACAAAGAGCCTTAAACATCGCCAAAGAAAAAAGCCTTGAAGTACCCACTTTAGAAAAGATTGCGCAAAAGCATTTATAAGAGAATAAACCCACATTCCCACGCTCCCTTGCTGGAGCGTGGGAACTGTAAACTATTTTTCAGTTTTATGGGCATTTAATGCGACATAAGCAACGACTCCCAAAAAGAAAAGTGCTGCAAAATAAACTAAATATTCCATTACAACGACTCCCTTAAAAATCGAATCTTTTTCTTAATCTGAGAGCTTTGCATGAGTGGGACGCGAGAAAAAAAAGAGATAAAATTTCTCGAGTCAAGGCGGAAAACGCAGGTAATAGCTGGCTATTGCCAAGTTTTTCAACGAAGAGACGGGGAATTTTAGCCTTTTTTATCCGTGTAGCCATCTCGTGCAAAGCTCTCAATCTGTCTATCTAAAGGCAAAATCAAAATAGACAAAAATAAAATAGACAGAACAGATAATGCGGTCTTAATTGAACTAATTTGCTCAAAATGTGAAACAGACCAACCAATTAAACCAATATTGGTCACCACAACAACCCCCAACCACAGTTTTAAATAACCAATCTCTTCTTTTACTTCATCTATTACCATGCTTTTACCAAAGAAATAATTGGAAAGGTTTAGTATACCAAAGCCAGTTGACTGATGTTGATAACATCATTCAACCCTGAAGTGAATTGCCTTGTCTACCCTGTTTAACGAAGTACTGATAAATAAAGGCACGGACAATCATTACACCCAATTTTCAAGCGCTAAGTCCTCCACACGCTCAAACTCCTTAATATTGTTGCTTACCAGTGTATAGCCAAGTGAATGAAATGGTCTAATAATCCTGTAAGGCACTATAGCCTATAATACCCTTCAAAAAATAGGATATAGAACCTTAACAGGATTATTAGACCATTACAGCCATTGCACTCCCAGTAGAGGAGTTTGATTTTATCTCGGGTACGATTGTAAAAAACAAAAATGGTGCCGTTCATGAGGATGTCTATTTGGGTCTGTTCTACTAGAATGGACAGGCCATTGATGGATTTTCTCATGTCAATGGGTTGGTGGTAGAGAAAAGCTTGTGCATTGGGGTGCGATCTGAGAGAGGTGTTGTTTTGAGTGGAATCAGTTTTAGGGGTTAACATGGCTATTCTCCTGTGTGAACTTGGTTTTTAGAAGAATAGCGCAATGTTGAGGAGATGGGGTTTATTTGACGCTTACCTTTTTCCAACGCAGAAGTGGCGGATTTCAGAGGTGAGCTGAGTCGTTACAAACTGAAGCTATCTTTCAGAACGCTGCCCATATTGAGGCGTTCTGCGAGGGCGACGGTCTTGTCTTGGGCGACTTGGGGGAAGTTTATTTAACCAAGATCCTGCCACTTTGCTTTCTCCTAGTAACCACCCAACAATCCCAGCGGTCACCGCAATCCCACCAGCTAAGATCCAATACTGCATCATTGCTGCGATAACCGTTGCGATCAAACCTAAAGCCCAAACCACCTGGCGTCTCAGCTTACGGCTATGCACCTCAGCATCCAGTTGCTGTTTCACTGCTTGTGCCTGCTTATTGATGCCCATCAATGCATCTCTTTCAACTTCACCTTCAGCGTGCTTTTTACCGATATTAGCAATCCGCCCTCTAAAGTTATGCAGCTCATTACCTTGAGCATCCGTAGATTTAAAGTA
>JALUXI010000166.1 GCA_027019045.1 Piscirickettsiaceae bacterium
AGCCTGGTTGGATTTCGCCCCCTTGATAGAGGGACAAACAGTACCGAAAATGGCAGAGGTGAAAAATGAAACCTTACAAGCCTATGCCCACCGCCTGCAGAGCTGGTCACTCTTCCCAAAAGAGACGGCAGGCTATGATAAGGCGGAGGTGACCTTGGGCGGAGTCGACACGGACGAATGCTCCTCTCAAACGCTAGAAGCGAAAAAAGTACAGGGACTGTATTTTATTGGCGAAGTGCTGGATGTGACGGGACACTTGGGCGGCTACAACTTCCAATGGGCATGGAGTAGCGGTGTGGCTGCGGGTTTAGCGGTGGGGCAAAAACTAAGTTTTTAATTTCCGTATCATATCCGTATAATTGAGTTTTGATGGATCCATTTTTGAGGGGAGAAGGTGATGATGGATGTGAAAAGTGAGCCTGCTCGGATTGAAATCCGAACAACGGCGGATAAAAAGAAGTTGCTTAAAGAAGCCGCGATGCTTTCGGGAATGAACCTTTCCGACTTTATGCTGTCAAATGCACTGGACAGAGCCTATCAAAGGCTACAAGAGGTGGCTTTAATGGAAGTGTCGTTGCGTGATTTTAGCCGCATGATGGAGGTGTTAGATTGCCCACCTGAACCGACAGAAGAGTTGGTCAAAAGCTTAAAGAGACAGCAGGAAAGAGGTCAGCCATTTGAGCTACATCATTGAGCGATTTAATAAGAAAGTGCATCGCCGTCAGCATTTTGAGTGTGAAGAACCTGCATTGACAGAGTATCTCAAGCATCAATTGAGTCAAGATGAAAGGAGAGGGATTGCAAGAGCTTATGTTATGGTCGATGAAGCGGATCCCCAACGGTATATTAAAGGTTTTTATACCGTCTCTTCTTTGTCTGTGTCATTGAGTTCAGTCGCTTTTCAGCGTTATCAAGCACAAACTCAAGTGAAGCAGTTTTCTCATATTTCACCAAGGCAGGAAGTGCCTGCTGTTTTGATTGGTAGATTGGCAAGGCATATTGAGTTGAAAGGGATGGGGGCGGGAGAGCGATTATTGACAGATGCTTTGCTATTGATTTTGGATATTTCACAAAAAATGGCGGTGCATTTTGTTGTGGTGGATGCAAAAAATGAACGGGTTAAACAGTTCTATCAGCGATTTGGATTTATGACATTTGAGGATACTCAAGATCGAATGTTTCTGCCTGTCGCTACACTTGTTAAAGCCTTTCAAAGGAGGGTTAAATGAATTTATCAATGGATATTAAGCCTATTTCTCTTTTGGGTTCGAATGGTTCGGCGCTGTTGGAGCAGTTGGAGGAGACGCATCGTCCGATTATTCTTACTCAAAATGGAGAGGCGAAGGCGGTACTGCAAGATACAGAAAGCTATGAAAAAATGCAGAAAGCGATTGGGTTATTAAAATTGGTTGCTTTAGGGGAGCGAGCGGTTCAGCAAGGAGAGTTGAAACCTCAAGAACAAGTTTTTTCGGATTTAGAAAAGCTATTATGATCAGCACTTTTCAAGTTTTATGGACGCTTCCTGCTGAACAAGATGTCCATGAAATTATAGCGTTTATTGCTCAAGAGAATCCAATAGCTGCAAAAAAGGTTTTGGATCAGTTTAAAGAACAAGCAATGCGCCTTGAGTGTTGTCCAGAAAGAGGTAGAGTCGTTCCAGAATTAAAAGAACAGGGTCTGCTTCAATATCGAGAACTGATTATCTCTCACTGGCGTTTGATTTATCGTATTCATCAGAATCAGGTTTTGGTGCTAACGGTTTTAGATGCAAGACGGAATGTGAAAGATATTCTGTTAGAGAGCTTATTAAGGAATGAAAACTGATGAATTTATTAGATTTAGATGAAGCGCAAAGAGCGCCTTTTTCTCGTTTGGTGGCGGGGTTGGTGCGGGAGAAGGGGATTGATGCGAAAGAGATTTTTTTGAATGCTTTGGAGAGTCAGGAAGCCCCTGAAATGAATTATTGGGTGATGAAGGTGCTGATGCAGGAGCATTTTGTCTCGCCGCAGATGGAGGTGGCCAAAGATGCAGTAGGTGAGCCTGTGAAGGCGTTG
>JALUXI010000167.1 GCA_027019045.1 Piscirickettsiaceae bacterium
GGTGCTGCTTGCCGCTTTATCGACCGTTTCCGCATCAGTTGTGCCTGTTGAACCGAGGTAACGCTTCACCATTTTTTGCACACGCACTTTCAACTGTTCAGCCAAACGCCCTCGTGCATCCGCAGCCGCCATATCTTTCATATAGCTTACACCCGCCTTAGAAGGCTCAGCAATCCCCACTGCACTGACTGCTACGCCATTAACAGGCTCATCACAAATCCAACCTGGCGCGGGTTGATTTGAACCAGGGAACACACAGTCATAAACTGCTTCTTTAGCGGGTTTCTTTGGCTCACTTGAACAACCTGATAGTAAAACACTTCCTGCCATCATGGCAAATAAAACTTTCTTCATATATTTGAATCCTCTTTTAATGAATAAGCTCGCCTATTGTATAACCTCTAATTTCCAAAAACACTAAGATTTTATACTTATCTGTAAAGTGTTAAAGGAAGTGCTAATTAAGGTAAACTATTGCACATGAACTATACGAGAAAATGTATGTTCATTTCCAGTTTTATCCACCACTTTCACTTGAATCAGGTAATCATCTGACTTAAATGCCGGCAAAATCGCTGTTGGTGACTCTGTTTGAACATAATTTAAATCTCCAATAGGAACAACCTGCCCTTTACTATCAAACATTCTCCATATATAGTGATCTACACCCGCAGTAATATTAGAAGTATTTGAAATAGCCACATTGATATCAGCAGGGAATGAACCCGCTGGATTAGTACTTCCAATGCTACTGGTAACGGTTGCATCAAAGACAACAATCAAACTATTACCAGAACTCACATTCAACTGTCTTGTTGAAGTAGAGGTTTTCCCACCCTGATCAGTTACGGTGAGCTGAACGACATAAATCCCATCATTATTTAAAACCACACTGGTTTTAGGTGCGCTTTCAGTCAATGTACTCACGGCAGCATTTGTTCCATCATCAAATTTCTGCCGAATCTGCCATTGATAAGTCACAATCTCACCTGTCGCCCCTGTTTGACTCTTTGTCGCATCCAAATTTATTTCCAAAAAATTTGAATCTGGTGTAGCAGTGAAAGAGGCTTGTAAATAAGGATGATTCGGATCGGGACGAACCTTCAAAAACTTCTGAACCTCTACTGTTTTTGAGTTTCCATCTGTCACTTTCGCCAATAACTTATAGTCACCCGCACCTAAATTTAAATTAAACTCAATATTAGAACAAGAAGAGACCGTCCCCCCTGGAACATCTGAAAAAGTTTTACTTCCAATATCAAAATACTGCAAACTCACGCTGCAACTTACAGCACTATTATTTGATCCTATTGCATCAACACTCACATCAATCGTATCGCCTGATGTATATTCATTTAAGCTAGTCAGCGAAAAGGTTTTTGGAGAAATGCTAACGCTTCTCACATAAGGTTCACTTGAAAGAGTGGATACCTGCTTATCAGTCGCACTTGAAGCGACATTACACCCTTCCAAAGACCCCATTAATATAGCCAACAGTCCAAAAACGACAACTGCCAATAATTTTTCAAAAAACTTCATCATATTGAGCTTCGCTCTCTCTATAATTAACATCATTTTAATCTCTTGAAAGAAAAGCAATAAATATGCCATCTACAACAACCCTCCTCATCACCGGCTGCTCCAGCGGCATTGGCTATCATGCCGCTCACTATTTTTACCAACAAGGTTACAATATCATTGCTACCTGCCGTAAACCCACAGATGTTGAGCGACTTCAACAGGAAGGATTGACTGCTTTTCAGCTTGACTTGGCCGATGACCGGCAAATGGAAGAACAAGTACGGCAAATTCTTGCCGCTTGTGGCAACCGAGTTGATGTATTATTCAATAATGCCGCTTTTGGATTACCAGGGGCAGTAGAAGATTTGAGTCGAGACGCTTTAAAATATCAATTTGAAACCAATGTGTTTGGCACTCAACACCTCACCAACCTGATTTTGCCTGTGATGCGACAACAAGGGCATGGCAAGATTATTTATAACAGCTCAATTCTCGGTTTTGCTGCCATGGCATATCGCGGCGCTTACAAT
>JALUXI010000168.1 GCA_027019045.1 Piscirickettsiaceae bacterium
GAGTTTGCTGACAAATAACCGTACACTGGGCTTTGATTTAGGACCTGGCAATGGACTGATGGATGAAGTGTGTCAACGCTATTTTGCATGCGATTATGATAAGCATGGAGACATCGCAGCACAGGGTAAAGTGGACAAAACGCTGCTGAATCAACTCAAACAACACCCTTTTTTCCAACAAACGCCACCGAAAAGCACAGGCAAAGAGACTTTTAACTTTCAGTGGCTACAATCGTTTGAGCTGCCAAATGACCCAAAAGATTTATTGTCCACCCTCAATCAACTGACCGCAGACCTCATTATTGAAGCATTACAACAGACACCTGCCAAACAGCTGATTCTCTGCGGCGGTGGGGCATTGAATGGCACCCTTGTGCAACGCATTCAACAAGGCTTACAAAGCTTAGCTATCCCCGTCCAAAGTAGCCAAGCTTACGGCATCGACCCGATGGCAATTGAAGCACTGCTCATCGCTTGGCTCGCCCACCAACGCCACCACCAAATCCCCACCGATCTCACCCAAATCACAGGCAGCGGCAAACCCACCATTTTAGGTAGCTTGACCCTACCATAGCAAGTGCTAATTAAACAACTCCTCCACTGTCTGAGCGCTAAAAATTGCACGGTTAATCTGATCTAATCTCTCTTCAGATGCTTGACTTAACTGTGCTTCACATTGAGCAAGTCCTTTCTCGCCAAACTTCACTAGAATCAAACTTCGAGCCGACTCTCGCTTACCTTCCAGCTTGCCTTCTAATTTACCTTCTTGCTTACCTTTTTGAATGCCTTTTTGAATACTTTGCTGAATAAGACGCTCTTTCCAATTTTCCATATTTTCAACCAACATACTGGTTTCCTCCGCCGTTAAGCTGTCAATTGATGACTCTATGTTAATCCCTAATCCTAGCCTTTGCAAATGCCTTTTTAACCAACGAGTTAACACCTTATTGATCGTTTCTCGGCGTTCTCCTTGTTGCAGCTGTATGATCTTGCTGGCTCTTAAAATCGCTCGCGCCATTTTTTGATCATCGGTGGCGTTTTCCAAGCTAAAGACTGCACTCATTGGAGTCTCAATCTGTTCAAGCTGTGCTTCTGTATACCGACCTTCGTCAACTAAATAATAATTCAAATGGGGCTGATAGGGTTTCAAAATATCAGGAACAGGGTGAATCATGTCAGCCATATCCGTTTTAGCCGTCCACCTTGGATTGCCATTGTATAGAACGATGGGAAAAACTGGAGGTAAAGGTTCTGTTGGTTTAAGGTTCTGATTTTTATAAAGATGAGAATAGAAATTAGCGATATAGTGCATAAACCGCAGAGGCATAGTGTGGTCAACTTTTGATTGGAATTCTAGCAAGATATAGAGATAGATCTCCACCTTCTGTTCTTCGTCTAATTGTGCCTGCACAGACCAGACCACATCTTCCGCTTTACTGTCAAACATTGGGGTGACATAGTGACCTGAGTGCTGCTTTAAGGTTGAGAAGTCAAATAACTTCGCAATCTCTTTTGGCGCAAAGCCCTCAATCAGTTGTTGCACCATTTCAGGATAACTAAAAATCTCTTTATAGCCTGTATCATGATGGTTGGCTTTAACCTCTGTCATTTAACTCGACTCCATATTCAGCTGCGCTGCAATTTTCTGCATCAACCCTTCAATCGCTGCAATATCGAAGCTATCGACAGCGGTTTGTAGCTGGGTGGCGAGTTGTTCGAGAGGTTGAATTTGATAGGCTTTAGCGAATTGATGGAGGGTGGCGGCAAAAGCTTCGATATCCGTCATATTATGGGTTTGATTGGCTTTTTGCATCAAAGGTTGCAGCTTCTGTTCAATATATGGTTGGATTTCTGACCACTTGGCCTGCACCTCTGGCATTTGCCGCCAATCGTCTATCTCTGTTATAGTTGATTCAATGTGCTTTACTTCATGCGGTAAAAATTGAGCCAAGGTTTGGAAAAGCTCGGCCCGCAAAATGGGTTTTCGCAAAAAAGCATCAAAATAGTGGCTCACTTCAGGCTGTGCTAAACTATCCGTTTCCTCTGCCATGACTGAAGCGGTCAAGGCAATAATGGGCAGTTCAGGTGCCATTGCCTTAATCCGTTTAGCCGCTTCAATCCCATCCATCACAGGCATCCGAATATCCATCAAAATCGCATCGGGCTGAACCCGATGAAACTGTTCAATCGCCTCTTTTCCATGATGCGCAGTCAACACTTCTACGGGCGTATCGGCAAAGATTTTGACGATTAAATCCAAATTATCCGCCACATCATCTACCACCAACAGTTTAGCGGGCAGGAAATGAATGGTTTGCTGAATCTGCCCCACCGCTTGCTGTACTCGGTGAACCTCCTTCACCGCCGCAATATCGACCTGAGGCAGTTTCAGCGTAAAAGTCGCCCCCTTACCCGCTTCACTTTCAACCGTGAGTTCACCGCCCATCATCTTGGCTAACTTACTGGAGATCGCTAATCCAAGTCCTGTCCCGCCATATTGCCGTGTATCCTGTCCTGAGACCTGCTCGAACTGAGCAAACACCTTATCCAACTGATCTTTCGGAATCCCAATCCCCGTATCTTCCACCTGAATAATTAAATCCAGTTTAGAAAGGTGTTCATCCACATTGTCTGCATGCACCTTGAGTGCAATATGCCCTTGTGCGGTAAATTTCACCGCATTACCCAATAGGTTCAGCAAAATCTGTCGCAATCGGACATCATCCAGCAACAAGCCATTTGGCAAGTTGGGATCAACCTCCACTAAAAAGTCCAATCCCTTTTTCTCTACCTGCAGATGAAAAACCTCTGCTAACTCCTCGACCAATTTCTGCACATCAGTCGGGTGCGTTTCAATAGTGAGTTTACCCGCCTCAATTTTCGAGAGATCCAGTACATCATTGATCAGCGTCAGTAGGGTGCTGCCCGCCTTTTGAATGGTTTTAATGTACCCTTTTAGCTTCGGCTCTTTCACCTCTTCACTCAACAGTTCAGTAAAGCCCAAAATGGCATTCATGGGTGTGCGGATTTCATGGCTCATGTTGGAGAGAAATTCAGACTTGGCTTGGCTGGCGGCTAAAGCTTTTTGCGTCTCCGCCTCCAGTGCCTTTTGCGTCTCAAGCAATGAAGCCTCAACCTGTTTTCTTTTTGCAATCTCAAGCGCCAACTTTCTATTCCAAAATAGGAAGATCAAAAGTAACAATGTCATTCCAGCGGCAATTTGATAAAACAGCGAATAGTCAGGTTTGGGGGCCAACCATTTTTGACGGATTTTACGATGCTCTTCAGGCGTAATCGCTGCCAGCCCTTTATCTAAAATATTACGAAGGGTGACATTATCCAAAGTGGTCGTCATATGGATTTTATTAGCCTCTTTGCCCCGATAGGCCTGAAATGGCACAATGTTCCGTATCCCCTGTTGCTCAAGCACATAGCTAATTGAAGCAAAGGTATCAAACAGTACATCCGCCTGCCCCTTGGCGACGGCATCCACCGCCTGCTGAAAAGTATCCACCCACAGAATCTTCATCTCTGGGAACTCTGCCTTCAAAATATCGCCATGGGCATAGCCTCTGGGCATCGCCACCGTTTTCCCAAAAAGATCGCTGATACTGCGTGCTTGTACCCCCTTGCGAATAAAGAAGTAATCCACCAACTCAAAATAGGGGGCGGTAAACAGCATAAACTCGGTGCGTTCAGGGCGATAATAGACGGCATCCAGCATGTCGATTTGATGGGCTTTGATTTTCTTGAGATTATTCACCCATTTATCGACCACCACTTTAAAATGTAGCCCTGTTTTCTGGGAGATTAAATCCAGATAATCTTTAGCAATGCCTTGATATTGACCATTGGCGACAAAGTCCACAGGTGCCCAGTCAGGCCCACCCCCCACAATAATCTTAGGATGAGCTTGTATCCACTGCTTTTCTGCGGGGGTCAGTTCGGTATTATGAATAATATGTGAAGGGGCGGAAAAGTTTAGGTCACTGGCTTTTACCCATTTTTCAAGTATCTGCTGATGCTCTTCTGGAGTAATCGTTTTCACCAATGTATCCAAAATATCAAACAATGCAGGTTCTGATTTAACGACAGCAATTGAGACTTTGGTCTCTAAATCTGGCACCTTATCTATCATTTTCAAGTTGGTAAGAAAATGGTGCTTCATTAAATAGGTGGCCACGGCAATATTGCCTATATAAGCATCGGCCTTACCAAAAGCGACTGCTTCCAAAGCCGCTTGGTTGGAGCTAGTCAAAAATAGCGGAATGTCAGGGTGATGCATTTTCAACCACTCATGCAGGTAAGAGCCTCGATTGACCGCCACCTTTTTCCCTTTTAGATCCTCAAAACGGTGAATATCCTGACGCTCATTCTGCACCACCACTGCCAGTGGCATGGAAAGATAGGGTTGAGTAAAATTGAGATATTTTTTTCGCTCTGGTGTGGCTACCGCACAGGTCAACCCTTGTACCTTACCCTGTTTTGCCTTCTCAAGCGTTTTTGCCCAAACATCAGTTTCCACCTTAAATTGCAAACCACTTTTTTTCGATAGAATTTTTAGCAAGTCTGCGGCAATCCCTGCATGATGACCTGCCTCATCCACAAAGTCATACGGTGGCCAGTTATAATCCGCCCCCAAGGTGACCACGGGATGCTGTGCAATCCACGCTTTTTGCGCTTTGCTTAAAGGAGAAGGCTCGTCAGCCAAAAGAGAAACGGAAAAGAAAAGAAGCGTGAAGAAAAAAAGAAAAAAATGCCAAAATTCCCAGTCCTGCCTTTGTAAGCCTTGAGAAGATGACATGGGAGTGATCCTACTGAATAATCGGTTTATGCACTTGATACTGCTTCATCAAATCCACAAACTCATCTTGATGGGCTAAGAAAATATCGGCTATCGTTGGATCAAAGTGCCGCCCCTTCTGCTCACGGATATAGTCGATCGCCTCTTCAAATGGCCAAGCGTCTTTGTATGAGCGTTTGTTTACCAAGGCATCGAACACATCTGCTAACGCCACCACTCGGGCATAAAGATGAATATCTTCGCCTTTGAGCCCTTGCGGATAGCCTGATCCATCCCATTTTTCATGATGCTGATAAGCAATCACATCCGCTGCTTTGATATATTTTCGATCATAAATCTGTAAAAAACGGTGTGCCTGTGTTGTATGGGTTTTCATCTGCTCATACTCTTCAGCAGTATATTTTCCTGTTTTATGGATCAATTCAGGAGGCACCGCCAGCTTGCCCACATCATGCAGAGGTGCAGCATAATAGATCATGTCCTCATCTTCTGCTGTTAAAGCGGGATGGTACTGCGCCAATAGGCGAGAGACTTCAGAGACACGGCGGATATGGTTACCCGTTTCGTCCGATACCGACTCTACCAACTCCATTAGCATAAAGATGATCTCTTTTTGCGACAGCTCCAACTCGGTTTCCCAGCGTTTTTGCTGCTCTACCAATTTAGTCTGAAGAGAGAGATTATTCTGTTCTAAAACTTTTTTTGCATGGTAGAGTTCAAGATGGGTTTTGACCCTTGCCAAGAGTTCTTCGGCATAAAAGGGCTTGGTAATATAGTCCACGCCGCCCACTTCAAACCCTTTTTTAATCGAATCAGCATCCACCCGAGCGGTGAGGAAAATGACTGGAATGTCCATAAAGCGGGGATCCTGCTTCATTCGCTGACAGACCTCAAACCCATCCATCCCCGGCATCATCACATCCAGCAACACCAGATCCACAGGGTTAGTCTCCAGCAACGCCAACGCCTCTTCACCACTTCTAGCAAAAGCAAGATTGTAATGATCTTCTTTCAGAATATTCATCGCCACCTGAATATTCTCCGCCACATCATCTACAATCAAGACATAATAATTTAAATCCATCTTTCCACTCTTACTACTACAAGGTTGCTGACCATTTTACAACTTCACACCGTAAAATCTAGCATGATTTTTCCCAAATCCTCAGATAGAAATTGGATAAAGCATGCTGCACCTTGTCTGCTAGGGGCTTGCAAAAAATCTTAGCTTCACCCATCGGTTAAGCGGGTATTTTTTGTGAGTCCATAGCTGGCAAGGAGTGGGGCTCTGAGGATTTGGGATTTTAATGGCGATATAAAAAAGCCACTCAAAAGAGTGGCTCAGTGGCAGCTTAGCTGTTTAAAATCTCTTCACCTTCAAACAGCCAGTTAAAGCCTTCCCGCACCCAGTTTTCAACCTTCAGCACGAGGTCGGCATCATTCAGACCAATTTTTTGCGCAATCATAAAGACCTGATCTCGCTCTTCTTCGCCAAAATGACCATCTTTATAGGAGAGTTTAATCATCTCTTGCAACAAAATAATCTTACTAATACGGCTATCAAACACCGTCAAGGCATCGTCCAATTTAGACGCATCCATCGGTTCCAAATTAAACTCAATCCCAAATGCCTCACTGAAGTTTTTCAGATACTCCCTCTCTTCTTCAGAGACATCATGATCTGCGCCTGCCAATAATACCGCCAAGTCAAAAACCACTTGGCGTTGTTCTGGGGTTAATCGATCTGCAAACATCGCTTACCTCTCAATCTGTTCAACATTGCGGACTGCACCATGTGCCGCACTGGTGGTCATTGCGGCATAGGCTCGTAAGGCAGCACTCACTTTTCGTGGGCGAGGCTTCGCTGGTTTCCACGCATCCTTGCCCTTCTCTTCCATCACATAACGCCGTTCAGCCAACTGCTCATCGGTCAAATCCACCTTGATGGAACGATTAGGAATATCAATAATAATCGTATCTCCATCTTCAACCAATCCAATATTGCCCCCCTCGGCCGCTTCTGGCGAAGCATGACCAATGGATAAACCAGAAGTTCCACCAGAGAAACGACCATCGGTCAATAAGGCACAACTTTTACCTAAACCTTTGGCTTTTAGATAACTCGTCGGATAAAGCATCTCCTGCATCCCAGGTCCGCCTTTTGGCCCTTCATAACGGATAATGACCACATCACCCGCTTCGATTTCATAGCCCAAAATCGCTTTAACCGCATCATCCTGGCTTTCAAAGACTCTTGCCTTACCCGTAAATTGGAAAATCTCTTCATCCACCCCAGCGGTTTTAACAATACAGCCATCCAAAGCGATATTGCCGTACAGCACCGCCAAGCCACCATCTTGGGTATAAGCGTGTTCCACACTGCGGATACAACCATTCTCAGGATCGGTATCTAGCGTTTTCCAGCGTTTGTCTTGGCTAAAAGCTTGCGTGGTGCGTACGCCACCTGGAGCCGCTCTAAAGAAGGTCTGCACCGCTTCATCTTCGGTGCGGGTAATATCCCACAGCTCAATCGCTGCACCCATAGTGGAAGCATGCACGGTGGGGACATCCAGATCAATCAAATCCGCACGAGCCAATTCACCTAAAATCCGCATAATCCCGCCCGCACGGTGGACATCTTCCATATGATAAATTTTTGAATTTGGAGCCACTTTAACCAAACATGGCACTTTGCGAGAAATCGCATCAATATCCGCCATCGTAAAAGGCACACCCGCTTCATGCGCAATCGCCAAGAGATGCAACACCGTATTGGTTGACCCCCCCATCGCCACATCTAACGCCATCGCATTTTTAAAGGCACTTAATGAACCAATGGAACGAGGCAATACCGATTCATCACCTTGCTCATAATATTGCTTGGTGATCTCCACAATGCGACGACCCGCTTCTTCAAATAGATGCTTACGATCTTTATGCGTCGCCAGCGTCGTGCCATTGCCAGGCAAGGCCAATCCAAGCGCTTCCGCTAAACAGTTCATGGAGTTGGCGGTAAACATCCCAGAGCAAGAACCACAAGTCGGGCAAGCAGACGCTTCCACCTGCTCCACCTCATCATTTGAACACTGATCTTCCGCCGCCATCACCATTGCATCAACCAGATCCAACTTCAAGGCTTCACCGCCAAGGACGGTTTTCCCCGACTCCATCGGGCCACCCGTGACAAAAATGGTTGGGATATTCAGTCGCATCGCTGCCATCATCATCCCAGGGGTGATTTTGTCACAGTTAGAGATACAGACCAGTGCATCAGCACAGTGAGCATTACACATATATTCCACACTGTCGGCAATCAAGTCTCGTGAAGGCAAAGAGTAGAGCATCCCATCATGCCCCATCGCAATCCCATCATCCACCGCAATGGTATTAAACTCTTTGGCCACGCCGCCATGCTCTTCAATCACCTTGGCGACCAACTGCCCCATATCTTTAAGATGCACATGACCAGGAACAAACTGGGTAAATGAGTTGGCAATCGCAATAATCGGCTTGCCGAAATCTTCACTGCCCATTCCCGTTGCCCGCCAAAGGGCACGAGCACCCGCCATATTACGACCATGGGTGGAAGTCTTGGAACGATATTCTGGCATAGGATTCTCCTTAAAATGCGTTATACTTATCCGAGAGAGCCTTACACGAGATGGATACACGGATAAAAAAGGCTAAAATTTCTCGACTCTGTGTTGAAAAACTTGGCAATAGTTGGCTATTCCCTGCGTTTTTCGCCTTGATTCGAGCCATTTTATCTCTTTTTTCTCTCGCACCCCACTCGTGTAAAGCTCTCTTACAATTTTTCTTATTTTCTCACATTTATGCAGCCATCTGAATTAGATTTTATCAATACCTTGCGCCAAGCCACCCCTTATGTCGAAAGACACCGTGGTAAAACCTTTGTGCTTTACTTACCTGGGGAACTGATGAGCGATGCGGAGACGCTCTCACAACTGGTACAAGATATTCGCCTGCTACATAATTTAGATATTCATATTGTGCTGGCTGCGGGTGCCACTCCTCAGATTAACCAAGCACTTGAAAAAGCCCATATCGCTTGGCAACAGCATCCGCCTTTTCGCATCACCACCGCCGAAATGCTCCCCATTATTCAACAGACGGTGGGCAAGATTCGCAGCCAACTGGAAGCCGCCTTTACCCATGCCACAGGCCAACCCTTGATGAGCCAACCGATTCCCCTACTCTCAGGCAATTGGGTGATTGCCCAGCCCAAAGGGGTTATTGATGGAATCGACTTTCAGCACACGGGCAAACTTCGCAAACTGCAAACGACTTCACTCAAACACACCTTGCAGAGCGGCAACATCGCCCTACTGACTCCTTTGGCCTACTCCCTCACGGGGGAACTGTTTAACCTCAATACGCTTGAACAAGCCATTGCCGTTGCCCAATCTCTGCAAGCCGATAAATTGATGATCTACACCCATCATCTCAACAATCTGCCTAAACAGCTCACCCCGCTGGAACTCAAAAACCTGCTGCCCTGCCTCTCGCCTGCTCAACAACACTTTCTGCACCCCTTTACCCAAGACCTACAAATCAAACGGGTACACCTGATAGATCAAGCGGAACCCAATGCCCTGCTCTATGACCTCTTTACGCTAGACGGCAAAGGTAGCTTAATTTTTACCGACCGCTACCACCAGATTCGCCCTGCTAATTTAGATGATGTCGGGGGCATTATTCACCTGATTGAACCACTAGAAGCACAAGGGATTTTGGTCAAGCGCTCACGAGAGTCGCTTGAACTGGAAATTGAACGATTTATTGTGATTGAAAGAGACCAGCAAATTATTGGCTGTGCCGCCCTTTACCCTCATCTCCAGCAAAAAATGGGAGAACTTGCTTGCCTTGCGATAGACCCTCACTACCAAAACCAAGCCTTGGGCGAACAGCTCCTCAACGCCATTGAAGCCCAAGCGAAAACGCTCGGCATTCAACAACTCTTCCTGCTCACCACCCAATCACAGCATTGGTTTATCGAACACGGCTTTCAACCCGCCGACCTCTCCATCCTGCCTGATGAAAAAAAATCGCTCTACAACTTTCAACGCCGCTCCAAAGTGTTGGTGAAAACGGTATAATTTCGCTTATGCCTAATAAAATTACCCATATAAAAGACCGCTTCCGTGGCTTTCTGCCCGTGGTGGTCGATGTCGAAACCGCAGGCTTTGACTGCAAAACCCATGCGTTAATCGAAATCGCCGTCGCCACCCTCAAAATGGACAGCGATGGGATGCTGCACCGAGACCAAACCTATCAAGCCAATGTGATCCCTTTTCAGGGTTCAAAGCTAGATGATTCAGCACTGAAGTTTATCGGTGTTGCCGACCCCACTCACCCTTTCCGCTTGGCGGTAAATGAAAAAGAGGCGCTCGAACGCTGCTTTGCCCCGATTCGTCAACAACTGAAAGAGACTGGTTGCACCCGAGCCATTCTCGTCGGCCACAACGCCTTTTTTGACCTCGGCTTCGTGCAAGCTGCTGCCGAAAGAGCCAAAGTCAAATCCCCCTTCCATCAATTCAGCACCTTTGATACCGTCTCTCTCGCAGGACTCGTCTATGGTCAAACGGTACTTGCCAAGGCGGTTAAACTCGCAGGCATCGAATGGGACAACAGCCAAGCTCACTCCGCCGCCTACGACACCGAAAAAACCGCCGACCTCTTCTGCAAAATCGTCAACCAATTCCCTCTGAATCCTGAACTGGTTGAAAACAAGGATTAACCCTGCTTGCAAATAGCGTATATTTGTGGCAAAGTTTAAGCCACCTTAAACCGAATATGAGCATCAAAAATGAAGAAAACCATAGACATATCCATGGAAGAAGCTATCCTTGCGGAGCTGGATTATTATGCTCAAGAATTAAAATCCTCTCGTACAGACCTAATCGAAAAAGCGATCAGCAACTACTTTGACACGCTTGACGAAATGATAGCCGATCAACGCATTGATGCTCTAAAAGCAGGTCATTCAACCACCTCGTCACTCGAAAGTGTTTTTAAAAAAGCTGGATTGAATGTATAAAGTTGTCTTTGAGAAATCCGCTGAAAAAGAGTTCCTAAAACTTGAAAAGAAAACCCAACTGCTAGTTGCACAAAAAATTCTCGACCTAAGAAACGGATATTTCGCTCAAGACAAACCTCTGAAAGGGAAGTACCAAGGTAAATTCAGAAAAAGAGCGGGGAATTACCGAATCATTTATTTAAAAGAAGATCACCAACTCATCATTACCCTAATTCGCATTGCACATAGAAAAGAAGTTTATTGAGAGCCTTGCATGAGCAGGATGCGAGAGAAAAAAAGAGATAAAACTTCTCAAATCGTAGCTGAAAACACAGGTAAGCTCACTAGGCGGCGACTTTCAACTCCACGCCCAAAGCACGCATGACCTTTACAATCGTACTCCATTTGGGCTGCACCTTACCGCTAAAAGTTTTATACAAACTTTCCCTATTTAACCCTGTTGCTTGAGCAACTCGACTCATCCCATGATGCTTTGCCAGTTGTCCCAAAGCATGCACAAATAGATTCGGGTCTTCATCATTTAAACATGCCAAAAGATAGTCATTGACCTCTTCTGCTGATTCAAAATACTCAAAAGGGTTAAAAGGCTTTGTTTTCACGCTCATGCTTTCTTCTCCAGTTCTCTCAACATTTTTTGTGCAAGTGCAATATCTGCCTGTTGCTGCTTCTTGTTACTTTTAATGCCGCCATTGATGAGTACAATCACTCGTTCTTGCCTAATCGCAAAATAGATACGATACCCCTTTCCTACAAAGATTCGCATTTCGCTTACCCCTTCACCGACAGGCTGTGTATCCCCTAAATTCCCCATCTCAGCTCTTGCTATCCTTAATGCAATCGCTTTCACAGCTTGTCGATCTTTCAGCTTAGACAGCCATTTGGACAA
>JALUXI010000169.1 GCA_027019045.1 Piscirickettsiaceae bacterium
AAGACTTAATCTACTTCCGCCAAAAGGCACAACACTTCAGTTGATTTTTGAAAAAAATAATCAAGAAGCTGTGACTTTTTTGGCGGATAAAGGCCACCCCATTTCTGCTCACTTTTCTTGGGAAGAAATCGCAAAATTTTGCGAAAAAATGCCAGAATTCCCAGTCCTGCTGCCCAAATTGGTTTCTGGTAAAACGCAGCCTACTCTTTGGCAGCCGAATCCGTTGTTAAAGCAGTGCTTACAGGAAGTTTTACCGCATCAACGCCCTCTCAAAATTTTAGACCTCGGTTGTGGAGGCGGACGAGAGGCGGTTTATGCTGCTTTGCAGGGGCATCAGGTCTCGGCTATAGAACATAAACCACAAGTGATTCAGCGAGCTAAGGCCTTGGCGGAGCATTATGGTGTGAAGGTGGATTTTCGTTGCTGTGATTTGACGCAAACAGCCTGTTTGCCAAAGGAACCATTTGACCTTATTATGGGTTTTCGTTTTTTGGAAAGGTCTCTTTTCCCAAGACTTGATGCTTTGCTTAAACCTCATGGATGGCTCATGTGGCAAACTTTTTGCGAAGGCGTAGAGGCTTTTGGCAGCCCTAAAAATCCAAAATTCATTTTAAAGAAGGGGGAGCTTTCACAACAATTTCCCTCTTATAAAATAGTTATTGATAGAATAGACAAAATTGAAGATGGACGGCCAGTCATTTCGTGGCTGGCACAAAAAACTGAGGAGACACCATGAAACATTTAACTAGTGAAGAACTATTTACTTTTTTTCAAAACAACCTAATTTGTGAATCTTTAACGCGCAAAGAGGTTGAAGTCTTAGCTGATTACCTGCAAGGCAAAACTTTTAAAAAGGGTGAAGTCATAACAGACTTTGGTGAAGTGGGTGATTTTTTAGGTTTTATTATTGAAGGTAAAGTGGTATTCACTGCACCTGATGGGGTAGATGAAGCGGAAGTGGGGACACAGGGGGTGGGAAGCTTAATTGGCGAAATGTCCTTTTTTGATCGTAAACCCCGCCAACTGCGTATCAAGGCAAAAAAAGAGGTCAAAATGCTCATTTTGACTCGCTGTATGTATGACCGGATTAAAGTTGAACATCCTTACATTGCGGTCAATATTGTCGAAAATGCCATTGTAAGCTTGGATAATTTAGTCCGTAATATGGGACAGGATATTACCGCTCTAGAACACTATATGCATGGTGTAGGTAAACGATAAAATCGGCTAAATACTTGAATTGCCTAACAGGATATGTGACAATATTCTGCTTCTAATCGCTGCTATCGGTTGTGGAGATTAGAATTTTATTTTGAAACCGATTCTAAGGAGAAAAAGATGTTATCAGCAGAAGATAAAGCCGCCATTGTTAAAGAATATGCCACCTCAGAAGGAGACACCGGTTCTCCAGAAGTGCAAGTTGCTCTTCTAACAGCACGCATTCAATATCTCACTGAACACTTTAAAGAGCACAAGCATGACAACCACTCTCGTACTGGTTTGTTGCGTTTGGTTAGCCGCCGTCGTAAGTTGCTAGATTATCTTCACCGTAAAGATGGTGAAAGATATTTCAGCTTGATTAAGCGACTTGGTCTTCGTAAGTAAGCAGGCGGATGTCTCGATCTTAAAACCCAGCTTCGGCTGGGTTTTTTGTTTCCCTATCTTATAAAATTCATTGTAAAATAGAGGTTCTCGTTAGCTAAGCCTGAATTTGAGAGTGCTTAAAGAAGTACTGTCAAATTTGGGCTTCATTTTAAGGATAGAAAAAGCATGTTAAAAGTCAGTAAAAAGTTCCAATATGGTAAACACGAAGTCACGCTAGAAACAGGTGAAATTGCTCGCCAAGCCGATGGTGCTGTGATGATCGGCATGGGAGAAACCCGTGTATTGGTCACGGTGGTCGCCGCTAAAAGTGTGAAAGAAGGTCAAGATTTCTTTCCTTTGACCGTCAATTATCAAGAAAAGGCCTATGCAGCAGGGAAAATTCCTGGTGGCTTTTTAAAGCGAGAAGGTCGTCCTTCAGAAAAAGAGACTTTG
>JALUXI010000170.1 GCA_027019045.1 Piscirickettsiaceae bacterium
AAGAAAGGAATGATATAAGAACAGGAAGACACTGTGTTTTTAATCTTCATGTTCATTTGGTCTTTGTTACAAAGTATCGTCATAATGTTTTTTCTGACTCAATATTGATTGAGTTAGAAAAAATTTTCCAAAAGGTTTGTTCAGACTTTGAGGCAGAATTGATAGAGTTCAATGGTGAGAGCGATCATGTTCACTTACTGGTCAATTACCCACCAAAGGTTTCAGTGTCCTCTTTGGTGAATAGCCTAAAAGGGGTGTCTAGTCGGTTATTGCGAAAAAAACATTATCCTGAAATTAAAGATAAGTTATGGGGAAATCACCTTTGGAGCCCGAGCTATTTTGCAGGGAGTTGTGGTGGTGCGCCTCTTTCAATTATTAAACAATATATCGAGCAACAGCAAAGACCTAACTAACAGGCTACGCCTGTGTGCTTATATCCCCGCCATGAATGGCGGGGTTTTACGCACTGATTGATAAGCGTTTCTTCTGCTATCCAGTCTCTAAACTTCCAACCCTTCTTCCCCGCTCGCTGTTTAACACCTTGTAAATAGGCATCAATCAATACGGCATTGCCGTTATTTCCATAAGATGAAAGTCTTTGCCAGTTGACCAAAATACCCTTTGCACACCACGATAAAAAACGCTCATTGCAATCTATTTCAGCCCAATACCCTTGCTTTTCCTCAAAGTTTAAATCAGATATTACCAGCCGCCCATTTTGAGTTTTTGACAGTTGAGAGGGGAGGGGGGTTTTGACTTAAATGTAAGTATTAGCAAGTATTTACCAGAACCTTCCTCTTCCCAATCGCCCCAATCCCAGCCGAAGGCTGGGCTATATGTACTGCCCGTTAGGGCAGACATATTGGGCAAGGGCGTTAGCCCTGCCCTACTAATAGTCTTTAATAGATAACTATTAGATGGCGAAAATAAAAACACACATAAGTAACTGATTTTAAAAAGAAAAATAGATATAAAGCCTATTTAAAGTGACACTGTTATCCCGCTAGAGTGACACTGTTATCCCGCTAGAGTGACACTGTTATCCCGCTAGTGGGATAACAGTGTCACTTTGAGTTTTTAGCGCGGGAAACAAGCGTCTTGTCACGCTCCACTTCCACTGTCCAGCCGTGCAAATCACCAATAGATTTTAATGCACTCCGCACTTCTGTCCTGCGTTTTCTTGACGCTCGTTCGGACGGCGCAGGATCGGGATACACACGGTCAACAAGGGTTCCAATTTCAAATACACGGCTGCCGCCTGCCCGAATCATGCCAACAAGATAGCCGTGCAAAACTTTAGCTGCTTCACTTGGCAAAGCAAGCCTGTCTATAAGGCTATGGCGAATGTAGCTCACTTGTTGGCCACCGGTAAACACCATTGCGGCAATCGGATTTATCCACACTCGCACATGAGATGGGTTGTCAAAATCGTCTTTAACAAAAGAGTAGTTGAGTAAGTTTACGCCCCATTCTGCTTTTTCTCCCTCAAACCTCATACCAGTATGCGATAACCTACGCAATGACTGGGCAAGCCATCGACGATCTTTGCCACCAGTCTGACGACCTGAGCGTCTCAAAAGTTCGTATGCCGTTACCTCCACTTTTATACTTGGCATTCCCTTAATAAAGCCATCAGCATCTAACAACTCATCGGCTGTTCCTTGTTCTCCATCTCCACAAAAAGAAAGAGTCGCAAGAAACAAATCTTGGTCAGCAACATCAAGCTGCTCAAACATTGCGACTTCGAGATTCTTTGTTTTATCCTTATTAGAATATTTTCGCAAAACTGCTTTTGCTCGTCTCCCCCGCTTTACGGGTATAAATACAGGTAGTAAGTAGTTTTGAAGAAACCCATTAACAAGGGCATATTTTTCATTCAAGGATTTCATTTTTACCCCCCTCCTTCTTAACCTCTCTTAAATCAACCGCCTTTAGAACTCCACCATCAAGCCGCTTATACCAAATATCCGCCGTTGGCATACCATAGTTACTTTTGGCAACATTGGCTTTAACATAAAAGCCAC
>JALUXI010000171.1 GCA_027019045.1 Piscirickettsiaceae bacterium
CGAAACCGTCGAAACAAGCGAAGTCAAGCTCACAGCAGGCGAACTATTTGCCATTGTAAGAGCTTGGAAAGATCAATTAGATGCCACAGGCGAGCTTGAAAAAATTTAATGCGAATCTCTTTTTTACTCTTTAGTTTCATCACACTTTTGTTAACAGGTTGCGAGACCTTCTCCCCCAAAGACCCAACAACCATTAAAAATACGCAGGCAGTCCCCACCCCGACAAAAACAGCCCCTGCTCCACAAACCCAAATCACACAAGCTACAAAGCCAGTCTCACCTCAAAAAACAACACAACCCCCTCAGCCCATTACCCAAACAGCGGTAAAATCCACACCACACGCCCCTACATTACCCAAAGTCTATACAACAGTCTGGGAAGAGTTGAGCGACCACTTCCAACTCACAGAACGCTATCAAGGACAATATGATGGTTATCTAGACTATTTTCGCAAAAACAAAGCCTACCTCTATCGAGTCTCTAAAAGAGCCAAACCCTATCTTTATCACATTCTACAAGAAGTGAAAAAACGCAAAATGCCCTATGAAGTGGCTCTGCTTCCAGCAGTAGAGAGTGGATTTTCCCCCAAAGCAAAGTCTTATCAAAGTGCAGCAGGGCTATGGCAGTTCATCCCAGGCACAGCTCATCTCTATGACCTGCACAAAAACTGGTGGTATGACGGCCGTATGGACATTATTCACAGCACCGATGCCGCTTTAAACTACCTGCAAAAACTCTACACACTCAATCACCAAGACTGGCTATTGGCACTGGCCTCCTATAATGCTGGGGTCGGCAATGTTTATAAAGCGCAAAAGAAATTCAAAAAACGCCATCCCAACCAAAAAGCAGATTTTTGGGCGATTCGTAAATACCTGCCTAAAGAGACCCAAAACTATGTCCCCCAGCTACTGGCCATCAGTTATCTGATTCAGCACCGTCAAGCAGAACAACTGACTTTAGAGGAGATTCCCAATACTCCCTATCTTGAGCCTGTTCCGCTTAAACAGCAAGTGAGCCTCAAACAGGTCTGCCAAAGCACAGGCGTATCTGAACAAGAGTTAAAGACCCTCAACCCCTGCTACCTTCGCCCCACCACCCCACCCTATGGTCAGCACCATCTTGTACTCCCCAAAGACAAGGCTGAGAAATTCAAACAGCAGTTAGCGGAAAATAAAGATCTCTTTAAAATCAACTGGGCAAAACACAAAGTGAAAAGCGGCGAAAGCCTGAGTGTGATTGCTCACAAATACCATACCTCTGTGAGAGAAATTAAACGCATCAACCATATGCGAAGCAGTCGAATTCGAGCAGGCAAAACGCTGTTGATTCCTTACCCCAAACAGTATGCCAGCCGCATTCCTAAAATGATGAAGCAGAAATACAATGGCAAGCGTTACTTCCATAAGGTCAAAAAAGGTGAATCGATCTGGACCATTGCTAACTATTACAATATCTCCACTCAAACACTCTGCCGCTGGAACAATATTGGGATTCGCACGCCTCTAAGAGTCGGTCAGAGACTAGAAATCCATTCAGGACGATACGGTCATAAGATCACCCATAAACTGAGAAAAGGCGAAAGTCTCTGGACACTTGCCAAACGCTACGGTACCACCAGCACCCAGCTTGCTAAATGGAACCATATCAAACGCAATAAAGTCCTCCAGCCAGGTGAAACGCTGGTAATTTGGATGCCAAAACATCATCCTAAACGAAAAACAGCAAAAGAAACGCCTTCAGATAATAATACTACACTCTACAAAGTGAAGCCAGGTGACAGCTTATGGAAAATCGCCAAGCGCTACCAAACCAGCACGCAAAAATTGATACAGGAAAACAACCTCAGTCGTAACCACTATCTCAACCCTGGTCAAACCCTTAAAGTGCCTGTCTCAAGCGATAGTTAAAGTGAGAGCTTTACACGAGATGGCTACACGGATAAAAAAGGCTAAAATTCCTCAACTCTTCGTTGAAAAACTTGACAATAGCTAGCTATTGCCTGCGTTTTCCGCCTCGATTTGAGAAATTTTATCTCTTTTTTCTCTCGCGTCACACTCGTGCAAAGCTCTCAAGACAAAAAAATCACCGAAGCCATGCGGCCTGTCTGACCATCACGACGATAGGAATAAAACCACTCCGATAGCTCAAAACTACACAATCCCGAATCAAACACTTGCTCAATGCCAATTTGATTCAATGCCAATTTCCCCAGTCCCGCTAGGTCTGCATGGGTTTTACCTGTTTGAATGGGCGTAAAATACCGCTCAGCCTCTGTCCATTTTTGACAAAATTGGGTTTTCACCTCTTCGCCTACTTCAAAAGCAGATTGGCGAATACAAGGTCCAATCCAAGCAATCCATTCGGCGGGCGCAACCGTTTTATCCGACGGCAAACTTGACCAAACTGACTGCATTGTCTGTTCAATCACCCCATCTAAACACCCTTTCCAACCCGCATGAATTGCCACGATAACCGTGCCTGCCCTATTTGTTAATAGAATCGGCATACAATCGGCCGTCATCACCACCAAAGCCACCCCTTTTTCCGTCGTCCAACTGGCGTCAGCAATGGGCGTAACTGGTGGTTGCGTAGATTGTTCAACATCAGCAAGAGCGACTTTAACCGCATCCGTGGTATGCCGCTGATCCAGCCAAAAAAGCTTAGCAACCGTATCTGGACTGGGAATTTTGGGGATTTTGAGATTTTTTTGCAGCTTTTGGCGATTCTGTTGAACCGCTTTAGGGTCGTCGCCCACATGCAGTGCGAGGTTGAGAGAATTGTAAGGAGAATGGCTAAAACCACCTTTTCGTGTCGTACAAAAAGCCTGAACAGGATGTCCTTCTGGCAAAACCCAATTGGGATAAATGACAGGAAGATCATCAATTGTCCCGATTAGTCGTAATCCGTCACCCATTCGACTTCCACACCATAATCATCATCAAATTCATCATAGCCGCTACTGGCCTCCAGATAGTTGTCGGTATCTTCTCGCAACACCTTCAGCAAAGCGTACATATCATCTGGAATGGGCGCACGCCAAGTCATCTGCTTGCCTGTCGTCGGGTGAACCAAGCTGAGCCGTCCTGCATGGAGGGCTTGACGGCGAAAATTCTGCAAAAATTCAACAAATTCTTCATCCATCATTTTCGGGATGCGTAGGCGTTGACCATAGACAGGATCCCCCACCAGCGGATGACCAATTGAGGCCATATGCACCCGAATCTGATGCGTGCGTCCAGTTTCCAGTTGTACCCGTACATAGGTATGCTCTCGAAACCGCTCCATCACTCGATAATGCGAGACGGCAGGCTTCCCTCCGCTGACCACGACCGCCATTTTTTTACGATCATGCGGATGACGACCAATCGGTTTATCCACAGTACCGCCCGCAATAATATTCCCTACCACCACCGCATCATACACTCGCTCTACATCATGGCGTTGGAGCTGATCAATCAAATGCGTCTGTGCTTCTACCGTTTTCGCCACCACCATCAGCCCAGAGGTCTCTTTATCCAAACGATGCACAATCCCCGCTCTAGGAACTTCTCGCAACGATTCATCATAGTGCAGCAAACCGTTCATTAAAGTCCCATCAGGATTACCCGCTCCAGGATGCACCACCAAACCCGCAGGTTTATTGATCACCAAAATCGCCTCATCTTCATAAACGATGTCCAGCGGCACTTCCTGCGCCACCACTTCTACCGCCTCATCAATCTGAGCTTCCAATTCGACTTGTTCCCCGCCCAGCACAGTTTGACGAGGTTTTTTAACTACCTGACCATCCAATTTGACCAAACCCTCTTTAATCCAGTCTTGAATGCGGTTGCGAGAGAATTGGGGAAATAAATTAGCCAAAGCGGCATCTAACCGCTGCCCTTGCAGGTCTAAGGAAATTTGTGTGTTTAAAGTCTGGGTGCTCAAGATTCAATGTCCGTTTTATGCTAATATAGCGTTCTTTAAAGATAAGTCATATTGTATTCTAAGATGAAGCCTTCACTCAAAAAACTCTTTCTCCCTCTTCTCCTTGCACTCTTTACCTCTCTTACTGCCTGCTCAGGTTTAGTTGAAAAACCAGAAAGCGAATGGACGGCCGAAGATTTCTATCAGCACGCTAAAGATGCCTTCAATTCACAGCAGTGGGAAAGTGCCATTGATTACTATGAAAAACTCAAAGCCTACTACCCCTATGGTCAATACGCCGAACAAGCTTACCTAGACTTGGCCTATGCCTACTATAAATATGATGAACCCAAATCAGCGATTAGAGAACTCGAAGAGTTTATCCGCCTCTACCCTAAACACAAGGCGCTGCCTTATGCTTATTACCTGCGTGCCTTAGCGGCTGACTCCATCAATAAAAGCTGGTTTGATCAATATATCACTGATCCCGCCAAACGAGATATGAAATCAACTCAAGAAGCTTATCAATACTACCTTGCCCTCTTGAAACGCTTCCCTACTTCAAAGTATGCCGCCGAGTCCCGTCGTCGCTTAATTGCTTTGACCAACCGACTCGCTCGTCATCAATACCTTGTCGCCAAGTTTTACTATGACCGACAAGCCTATCTGTCCGCTGTGAATCGAGCCAAAATCATCATCAAGAAATACCCCAGAGCGGTTGTCAATCTCAAAGCCCTCAAGCTTTTAGCACAAAGTTATGACAAGCTCAAAATGAAGAAAGATGCTTGGGATACATGGAAAGTTTATGAATACAACCTAAAAAAAATCAAACCCACGCTGAAAAGCCAAATCGCAGAAAAAGCACCACTTCAACCAGTACCTTATCGCAAAGATTGAACGAAAGGCCCCTTACATAGTACTCGTATAGACAGACTTGCCCAAAAGCCAAAGGATTTAATCAACACTTCCCTAAGACTAATGGGTTTTTAAGAATTTATCAATCAAAACCGCAGGCTTAGGTTTCGCATAAAGATACCCTTGTAAAAAATCCACGCCCTTATTCTCTAAAAAGGCCTGATGTGCTTCAGTTTCCACACCCTCCGCCACCACTTTCAGCCCTAAAGCATGACTCATTACAATCACCGCATCCACGATAACCTGATCATTCTCATCTTTCACGATATCTCGTACTAGAGACTGATCGATTTTCACCTTATTAACAGGAAAACGCTTCAAATATGAAAGTGAAGAATACCCAGTTCCAAAGTCATCAATGGCAATACTAATGCCATGAGAACGAATCAACTCCAATAGCTTAATCGAAGTCTCTTCATAACCCATAAAATAACCTTCTGTAAGTTCAAACTCAAAAAATGCATTCAAGCCCGCCTCTTCAATCATCTCAATCAACATCTGAATCTGCTGAAAATTAAACTCTTGTCCTGAAATATTGACCGAAATAATAAAATCTTTTAACCCTTTCTCATGCCAGTGCTGCAGATCTGCTATCGCTTGTTGCACCACCCAAGGGGTAATCTTACTAATCAGACCAGACTCCTCTGCAATAGGAATAAATTGAAAAGGCGGAACAAGCCCTTTTTCAGGATGTTGCCAACGAATCAATGCCTCTAATGAACGAACTTTCTGACCTGAAGCCTCCATCAGTGGCTGATAATAAAGAACAAACTGTCCTTGTTCCAGCGCAATATGCAAATCACGCATCAATGACTCTTCTAAAGAAACTTTCTGAGCAATAGAATCATCATAAAAGGCATAACGACAATATTTATTGCCTTTTGCCTGATACATTGCCATATCCGCTTCTTTCATCAAGTCATAGAAGCTCTCTTTCTGTAATGCACAAGCAATCCCTACACTGGCAGAAAGATAGAATTGATGCTCATCCACTTCAATCACATCTTCTAAACAGTCCACCAATGCTTTTACATAATTTTCAACCATCGGCAAGGTGCAATCTTTTCGTTGAAAAAGGATCGCAAATTCATCACTCCCAACACGATAAAGTGGAAATTCATCCTTCACATACCCTTCTAAACACCGTGCAACCGCTGTTAAAACATGATCGCCCATGTCGTGTCCATGTGCATCATTGATCGCTTTAAAACGATCCAAACCAAATAAAATCAGCGAATATGGTTCTCCCGTATTATCGGCAATACGCTCTTCAACATCCTCTTCTAGCTTCACTCGGTTAAATAAACCCGTTAAAGGGTCATGATATGCCAAATATTTTAAACGAGACTCTAACCTTTCCCTTTTCAACGCAATACTGGCAATATGCGCACCCATTTCCAACACCTTATGCTGAAAAAGGTTAGGAAGACGATGCTCAAAACTAGTCAAAGCAAAACTCCCAATCACCTGATTATCCGCTGAACGAATCGGCATTGACCAACAGGCTCTTAAATTAAAATCAACAGCCATTTGTCTAAGATGCTTCCAACGGTCATCTGTCAATGCATTCTCAACAAAGACAGGTTTTTCTTGGTAAATTGCATTCCCACAAGAACCATTATGTGGTCCTGGCTCTAAATTATTCAATGCCCTAACCCCTTCTGCTGGAACATTTGGGGCAGCCTGAACCTGCAACAAACCTTTATCATCTAATAACATAATGGTGGCTAATGCATTCGGCACCAACTCTTCTGCCAAGAGACAAATCTTATCCAAAATCTCTTGCAATGGCTGGTTCAGCGCCAACATTTCAAGTATCTCAGACTCAAGCTCAAATAAAGACTCAAACTGCTCAACAGACAACTTCTGTCCATAAAAAGTCTCATCTAAAGCACACGCTGAACCTATGTTTGTATTTGTTCCCATTTTGAGTCTTCCCTCAGAGCAAAACAATGCTCATTGCTATTGAACTGTCATTTCTGTATAACCATTGGTAATCGGATAACGGCGATCCCGTCCAAACGCTCTTTGGGTCAAACGCACCCCAGGGGCGGCTTGCCGGCGTTTATATTCATTGCGATTGATCATATTGACCACTTTTAAAATAACTTCTCGATCCATTCCCATCGCTTCAATCTCAGAGGGCATTTTATCCTCTTCAACATACGCTTGAATAATCGCATCCAGTATCTCATAATCGGGCAAACTGTCCTGATCTTTCTGGTCTGGGCGTAGCTCTGCGGAAGGTGGACGGGTGATGACTCGCTCAGGAATCACAGGCAAAAGTCGGTTACGGAAACGAGCCAAACGATAAACTTGAGTTTTGAGCAGATCTTTCAATGGCGAAAAACCTCCGACCATATCGCCATACAGCGTGCTGTAGCCCACCGCTACTTCACTTTTATTACTGGTCGCCAACACCAATTTCCCAGTTTTATTGGAAATCGCCATCAGCAGGACTCCACGAATCCGAGCCTGCAGATTCTCTTCGGTGACATCAGGCTCTGTGCCTGCGAAACGAGCGGCCAGCGTCTGTTCAACGCTTTGATAGATGTCGGCAATCGGCAACTGCTCATACTGTACCCCTAGCGCCTCTGCCTCCGCTGCCGCATCTTCAATACTGATGGCCGCCGTATAATGAAAAGGCATCATCACCGCTTCTACTTGGTCCGCCCCCAACGCATCCACCGCCAACGCCAGTGTTAAGGCTGAATCAATACCGCCAGAGAGGCCTAGCACAACCCCATTAAAGCCATTTTTGGAAACATAGTCTCGAATGCCCATTTTAATCGCTTCATACAGCATTGCCTCCTCATCCAACAATACCGCCTGCTCACCTGGTAAAATCACCACATGTTCAGCTTGCCGCATCACTTGAACACGGGTCAAGGCGGTTTGAAATTCTGGGGCTTGCACCATCACTTCCCCATCGGCACAGACAGCAAAAGAGCCACCATCAAACACCAACTCATCCTGCCCACCCACTTGGTTGACATAAATAATCGGGCGTTTGACTTCATCCACACGGCGTTTCAGTACCGCAATCCGATCTTGATGTTTTTCGGAGGAGAAGGGAGAAGCATTCATCGTCAATAGCACATCTGCTCCTGCTTCTACCGCCTGCGCTGCGGGTGAGAATTTCCACACATCCTCACAAATCAACAATCCAAATTGAACCCCTTTATAGGAGACCACACAGGGCTGTTTGCCCGACTCAAAATACCGTCGCTCATCAAACACACCGTAATTGGGCAGATGCTGCTTAATATAACTCGCTTGAATCTGTCCATTCTCAATCCAAGCCGCCATATTAAAGCGTTCGCCCAGCTCATCCTGCATCGGATAACCGACCACTGCCACCGCATCAACTTCAGACAAGGCCTCACACACCTTATCCAAAGCGGCATTCACCTGCTGATATAAACCAGGGCGAAGCAGTAGATCTTCAGGTGGATAACCCGTGAGCGTCATCTCGGGAAAAACCACGATATCCGCTTGCTGTTCTGCTTTGGCCTGTTTAACTGTCTCAATGACCTTCTGTGTATTTCCCTGAATATCACCCACTAAAGGATCGATTTGCGCCATCACCACGGTTACGGTATGCGTCATCTATTTATCCTCTGCTATTCTCGGCATTTAAAACTTGTAACATCGCATTGCCCATCTCAGCAGGCGAACGCACCACTGTCACACCCGCTTGCTCTAAAGCGGCGAACTTTGCCTCAGCCGTGCCTTGACCGCCACTGACAATCGCGCCTGCATGCCCCATGCGTTTACCAGGGGGAGCTGTCACCCCTGCAATATACGCCACCACAGGTTTACTCACATGGGCTTGAATAAATTGAGCCGCCTCTTCTTCAGCTGTGCCACCAATTTCACCCACCATAATAATGCCTTCGGTTTGTGGGTCTTGTTCAAACAGCTCCAGACAATCTATAAAACTCATCCCATTGATTGGGTCACCTCCAATCCCCACACAGGTGGACTGTCCCAATCCGTTTTGGGTAGTCTGATGCACCGCTTCATAGGTTAAGGTGCCTGAACGAGACACCACGCCGATTTTTCCAGGCAGATGAATATGACCAGGCATGATGCCAATTTTGCAACCCTGACCATTTTCCCCTGGGGTAATCAGGCCAGGACAGTTAGGGCCAATCAAATAGCTATTGGACTGCTCTAAGACCGCCCGCACCTTCAGCATATCCGCCACAGGGATCCCTTCGGTAATACAGGTAATCACCTGCACGCCCGCTTCAATCGCTTCAATAATGGAGTCCGCAGCAAAAGCAGGCGGGACATAAATCATTGATGCTTCGGCACCCGCCTCTTCAACCGCTTCTCGTACGGTATTAAACACAGGCAAACCCAAATGGGTCTGACCGCCCTTACCAGGGGTCACCCCACCCACCATCTGTGTGCCATAGGCGATTGCCTGTTCCGAATGAAAAGTGCCCTGTTTACCTGTAAACCCTTGGCAGATTACCTTCGTTGAATGGTCAATTAAAATACTCATTTTGTCTGCTCTCCTGCCACTTCGACCGCTTTTTTTGCTGCCTCTGCCAATCCATCTACCGCAATAATGCCTAAGCCGCTATTGGCTAACATCTCTCGCCCAAGTTCCACATTGGTGCCTTCCAGCCGCACCACCACAGGAATCGTTAATCCAACCTCTTTGACTGCTTGAATAATCCCATCTGCAATCAAATCACACCGTACAATGCCGCCAAAAATATTCACCAAAATCGACTTCACTTCAGGCGAAGAGAGAATCAACTTAAATGCCGTCGCCACTCGCTCTGGGGTTGCGCCGCCGCCGACATCCAAAAAGTTCGCAGGCTCGCCCCCATTGAGCTTAATCAAATCCATGGTCGCCATCGCCAATCCCGCACCATTCACCATACAACCGATATTGCCCTCCAAAGCAATATAATTCAGCTGATGATCCGCAGCGATCGCTTCTCGTTCATCCTCTTGAGTGATGTCTCGCATCGCCACCAAATCAGGGTGACGATAAAGGGCATTGTCATCAATATTGAGCTTTGCATCCAATGCCACCAATCGGTTTTCACCCGTTCTGATCAAAGGGTTAATCTCAATCAAGCTGGTGTCTTTATCCAACGACAATTGATACAGCTTTTGCATCATTTGCCCCAGCTGCTTAAAAGCCTCGCCTTTCAACCCAAGGGCAAACCCCACTTCACGGGCTTGATAAGGCATCAACCCTACCGTTGGGTCAACACTCACTCTTAAAATCTTTTCAGGGGTTTCAGCCGCTACCGCTTCAATATCCATACCGCCCGCAGCCGAAACGATAAACGAATGGCGGCGACTGCTACGATCAATCAACAGACTCAAATACAGCTCTTCCGCAATATCCAATGTCTCTTCAATCAAAAGCGCATTGACAGGCAAGGCTTTTCCTGCTGTTTGTGGTGTCGCCAATTGGCTCCCTAATAACTGTTCAGCGACTTGCTCCGCCTCTTCAACCGAGTGAACAATTTTCACCCCACCTGCTTTTCCTCTTGCGCCTGCATGGATTTGCGCTTTGACCACCCAAGCATCCCCCCCAATCGCCTCAATGGCAGGTGCCACTTGAGCAAGCTGGGTCACCACTTGACCTTTTGGAACAGGAATTTGATACTCAGAAAAGAGCTGTTTAGATTGATATTCGTGCAGATTCATGCGCTTTGATTCCTATAATGACAATCGTTCTATTTTAGTTTTTTTGCCTTAAAAATGCTATGCTACACCCAATTTAGAGAGGATAAATTTATCTATGAGAGCATTACTGTTTTTACTATTGATTATCGCCCTGTTTTTGCTGGTACGATTTGTGATTAACCGAGTGGATCAATTTCGTCGTGAAGCGGAGTGGGAAGAAGCGGCTCGAGAACGAGCAGAAAAAGAAGCAAAAATCAAAGCCCAACAGCCTGAACCGATGATTCACTGTGAGCTCTGCAACCTGCATCTTCCTGAAAAAGAAGGGCTTTGCGTGACAGACAATGCTGGAGAAAAACACTGCTTCTGTTCAAAAGAACATCTTGAGCAGTTTATAGAAGAGAAAACAAAAAACTAAGATGAGAGTTTTGCACGAGATGGCTACACAGGTAAAAAAGTCTAAGTAAGACACTCGATTAAGCGTTCAACTTGGCGGGTGCAGCAACCATTGCCGTCAGTGGCATAACAGCATTGCCGTACGGCCTCCACACTGTCAGCACCATCAACAATACAGCCAATAATGGTCGCTTTACTCACCTCATTGCAGACACAGAGTTTATCATCCACATCTTTTTGCAAGAGCGGCGGCAACTGTTTGACCGCCTGCTCAATCTTTTCTCGACTCGCCATCATGCCTCTTTGCGTAAGAAAACCCACTGTTTTTCGGAGGAGTGGTCAGGGGCAAAGCGGTAGCCTGCTAAATCAAAATATTTTAAGTCCTCTACCTGCTCAATGCGGTTCACTGCCGCATACCGAGCCATCAACCCACGCGCTTTTTTGGCGTAGAAGCTAATGATTTTATATTGCCCGTTTTTCCAATCTTTAAAGACAGGGGTGATCACCTCTCCCTTTAAAAGCTTGGGTTGTACTGCTTTAAAGTACTCATTGGAAGCCAAGTTCACCAAGGCCCTTTCACCCCCCTTTTCTGCTTCCACATCCAGAGCCTGATTGAGCTTTTGCGTGATCAAATCCCCCCAAAAAGTGTACAAATCCTTGCCTCGCTCATTCGATAATTTGGTGCCCATTTCCAAACGGTAAGGGAGCATTTCATCTAATGGACGCAAAAGCCCATACAACCCCGACAAAATCCGCAGATGATTCTGCAAATAAAGTAT
>JALUXI010000172.1 GCA_027019045.1 Piscirickettsiaceae bacterium
GGCAAAGTGGAAGGCACTTTCGGGTTGTTCATCATAAAATTGTTGCCAGCGAGTGACTGTGAAACAGAGTGTGTGGCGTTGATAGCGCCCCCCGATGCCTAAACGAGTTTCAAAACGCCATGGACTCAGCTGAGGAATGAGCGGAGGATCTTGAGTAAAAGGTCGACCATCTAGCATAAGGTTGTAAAAATCATAGGAAATATTGGCATTGGCAAAGGCAAAATAGCCCCATTGCTGATTGTGTTCAATGATATGGTTAGCGAGGTTGTGATAAAAAATAGGGTGGGCATTGTGTTGAAGATAAGCCCCTATGCCAAGATAGAGATCTGTCCTTGGGTTGCCTACTTCTCCCCAACTGGTTGCATATAGATTTAAAGTTTTTTGGTTGCTCTGATAGAGCATAGATTGGCGTTCAAAGCTGATTTGAAAAGTGGGTTGATCGAAGGGCTGTTTATCCCAACCTTCAACGGCTTTATTACCAATCAATCGATGAAATCCATTTTGGATATTTTCTCCTCCATTACTTGGACCAATCCAGCCCACTTTCATACCAATATGATAGAAACTAGGGAGTTGATGATGGTTTTGGAAGTGAAAAAAGCGTTTACTTGATAGATATACCCAAGCGGTATTGGTGAGTGAGGCCAATACTTTTCGGTCTTTTGTCATTTGACGAATAGTATAGATTTCAGCCCCAAACTCTAATTGATCGTGCGTTGTTTTTTGGGAGGCAAGAGAAAGAAAGTGCGCAATCGGCTGAATAGCCCAGTCGTTCAGTTTAAAATGTCCATCGTTATAAGCAATTTTCAATCCGCCTGTGTATTCTCGGTCAGTGCCAAATAGAATATCGTTATCGAGTTGAATACTGAGACTAGACTGTTCTTCTGCTTGAGCAGAAAAGGCAAGCCATCCCAATATTAAAAAGAGTAGTCGATTCATAATGCAACAGTTTGAGAGCTTTGTATGAGTGGAATGCGAGAGAAAAAAGAGATAAAATTTCTTGAATCGAGGCGGAAAACGCAGGTAATAGCCAGCTATTGCCAAGTTTTTCAACGAAGAGTCGGGGAATTTTAGCCTTTTTTATCCGTGTAGCCATCTCGTGCAAAGCTCTCATTTTATCTTTTCCAGAAAATTTCTGCCGCTTTTTTGGGTGCAGTTTTTAGGCGCACTCAACGATAATCTGTTTAAAAACAGTCTTGTGTTGCTGATTCTGTTTCAGATGGCTCTGCCAAAGGAGACGGCCGTTTTGTGGGTGACGGCAGCGGCGGGCATTTTTATTTTGCCATTTTTTCTCTTTTCCAACCTAGCGGGAGACTGGTCAGACCATCACGATAAGGTCAAAATGATTCGTTGGATTAAGTTGGCAGAAATCATTTTAATGCTACTGGGTGCAGTCGCTTTGTCTTTTCAAAGTGTGGTTGGGATGATGGGAGTGTTGTTTTTAATGGGCACTCAATCAGCTTTTTTTGGTCCAATTAAATATTCGATTCTGCCTGAATTTTTGCCAGAACAGCATTTAGATGCGGCGAATGGGATTTTCAGTGCCAGTACCTTTGTGTCTATTTTATTAGGCACGATTGTCTCAGGTCTTTTATTGTCTTTATCTGAAGGGTTTGCGCAAAGCGTGATTTGGGTGACCATTGGGACTCTTAGCCTTGCGGGACTGGGGTTTTTAGCCACTTTTTGGATTCCCGCTGAACCTGCGAAGTTTTTGCAAGAAGAAAAACAAGTTCAGAAGAGGCGTTCTATTTGGCAGCTATTGCAGCAAGCACGGCATTATCCTCAAGCTTTTAAAGCGGTCTGGGCGATTTCCCTGTTTTGGTTTGTGGGGGCGGTGTTTTTGAGTCAGGTGCCTGTGCTGGCACAGCAGTTTCAGCCGTTATTGTCAGCATGGTTTGATTTGAAAGTGGAAACTCTCACCACCCTGATGTTAGCAGGTTTTACGCTGGGGATTGGGTTCGGGGCTTATTGGGTGGTGCATCAGGCAGAGCCTTTGCGTCAAGCTTGGCAAGCAGGGCTA
>JALUXI010000173.1 GCA_027019045.1 Piscirickettsiaceae bacterium
AGGTGTTATTGACAGCGGTCACCAGTCAAGAACCAAGATTGTTAGTTTTCCCTGTTGAGCAATTACCTGAATTGAGTAAAGGAAAAGGCAATAAATTGATGCAGCTCCCTAAAGGGGGGGAGGTAACGGGTGTGTTTGTCTTTAAACAGGGACAGAAACTGGTCTTGGTCGGGGCGAAAAGTCAAAAGGTGTATGGCGGTGTGGCATTAGAAGAGGCATATGGCCAAAGAGCGAAGAAAGGTATAGTATTGCCTCGCACCTTGAAAAATATTCGTCAGATAAAGGTTGATGATAGATAAGTTGGCACCTATGTTGCTTTGATTTTTGAAGAGAATAGATATAAGGTAAAAGAGAATGATTTCAAAGATCATCGCGGTACTTGTCATCTTTGGCAGCCTGATTGGCGGCTTCCTGATGGAAGGTGGGAACTTGGGGGCTTTGTGGCACCCTGCCGAGCTTGTTATTATTGTGGGGATGGGCATAGGGGTCTATTTAGGTTCGACACCAGTTGTTGTCTGGAAGAAAACTTTTCAATATGTTCTGCGTTACTTTAGTGGCGGTGTCATCAGTAAACGCCTGTATCAAGAGACTTTGCAGGCGCTTGAGGAATTGGGGAAAGAGGCGAGAGTGAATGGTATGCTGTCATTGGAAAAGCATTTGGAGTCGCCAGAGTCTAGCCCGGTGTTTTCAAAATATCCAGCGATTATTAAAAATAAAACTGTTCTCAACTTTATTGTCGAAAATTTGGCATTTATGTTGCTCAATCCTCCTAAAAATATTGATATGGAGGAGCACCTAGGTAGTCAAGTGGATGCCATTATTGCTGCAAATATGGAGGTACCTAAGGCCACTGGAAAGGTTGCTAATTTGATGCCTGGTTTTGGGATTATTGCCGCGGTGATGGGGGTGATTCTGACAATGAATTTATTGAGTGGTGAGATGGATGTGGCAAAGATTGGTGAATCCATCGGGGCGGCATTGGTAGGAACCTTGACAGGGATTTTTGTCGCTTTTGCTATCATTGCCCCTTTTACCAATGGTGTAGAGGTGATTATTCGTCAAGAAGAGGCGATGCTAGAGATGGTGGCTGCGTTTTTGGCACTTTTCTCACAAGGGGTATCGCCGTCTTTAGCTTTGGAAGTGGGGAAACAACGCATTCCGCCTGAATTCCGTCCTGATAACCTTTAACGGCAAGCAGCATGTCTAGTAAGAAACGCAAAAAGCATGATGATGAAGAAGAGAGTAGCGCTTGGGAGATTGCCCTTGCGGACTTGATGACCACGCTGATGGTCTTCTTTCTGGTGATGTGGCTTACTTCGATTGTCGATCCTTCCAAACGCCAAGCGTTTGTTGATGCGCTGAGTGGCGAAGCGCCTGCAGAGAAAAGTGGAGGGAATAATATTGTTATGGATAAAACCGCTGCTCAGCAGGAAGAGGTGGTTAAGCCGATTGTCATGGAGAAGAAACCACCAATTACGCCAGAAGAGATTCAGAAGGTGATGAAAAAACTGGATCCTAAGGCGATTACGATTGAAGATACCGATACTTACACCAAAGTGACATTGCATTCGGATAGTTTCTTTGAAAGTGGGCGCGCCACTATCAATGATAATATTTTGGAAGAACTCGAGAAGTTAGGGGAAAGTTTAGCGGGGCGAGGACAAAAGACCTATATTACAGGGTATACGGATAATGTTCCAATTAGTAATTTGCAGTTCCCTTCTAACTGGGAGCTGTCTGCAGCACGAGCAGCATCGGTCGCACGTACCTTTATCTATATGGGGATGGATAAAAAACTGATTACTATCGAAGGGCGAGCGGATAATGACCCCATTGCACCGAATTCTACCGCCTATGGTCGTTCACTTAACCGACGGGTAGAAATTGTCTTGGAAAAGCCAGTGAAACTTAATCGCCGTCGCTCCCAACAACCTGAAGAGATGACTAGACTTGTCCCGCCTGATCGTCGCTAGCCTAGGTGGAAATTATGAAAAAAGGGCTTTAACAGTCGGTAT
>JALUXI010000174.1 GCA_027019045.1 Piscirickettsiaceae bacterium
TGAGGAATGAACGCCTGCCCACCAAACCCAGGGTTGACGGACATAATCAAAATCATATCGATTTTATCCATCACATGCTCTAGATAGCTCAAAGAGGTCGCTGGGTTAAACACCAAGCCTGCTTTACACCCCGCATTTTTAATCAACTGCAAAGAGCGATCAATATGCTCTGATGCTTCAGGGTGAAAGGTAATATACTCTGCACCCGCATTAGCGAAGTCACCAATCAGACGATCCACAGGCTTCACCATCAAATGCACATCAATTGGTGCGGTCAAACCTTCACGATCCATATACTTTTTCAAAGACTCACACACCAAAGGTCCGATGGTCAAGTTTGGCACATAGTGGTTATCCATCACATCAAAATGCACCACATCCGCACCTGCTAACAAGACATCTTTAACATCTTGGCCTAGTTGAGCAAAATCCGCAGACAAAATTGAAGGGGCAATCCAGTTTTCATGTTTAGCCATGTCTTTTTCCTTTCTTTTAAAAATAATAAGCCCATTCTAACAAATTCAACCCACCAAAGAAATAAACCCCAAAATAAAACCATCAATGCCTTTGCAATCCTAAAAGTGCATGATAAGATTTTACCTCCTTACACTTTAGAGACAAGGCTATGGAACAACCCGCACTGTATGAATCTCACCTTACCAGCGTGCCACTCATCAATAAAGGCAAGGTGCGAGACCTTTATGATGTGGATGACAAACACCTTTTAATTGTCACCACAGACCGTGTCTCCGCCTTTGATGTCATTCTGCCCACCCCCATTCCTGGCAAAGGTAAAGTGCTGACTGAAACCGCTCAGTTCTGGATGAAAAAAGCCGAAAGCATTCTGCCCAACCAACTCGCTGATGACATCAAACTGGCAGACATCCTCACACCAGAAGAGCTCGCACAGCTGGATGGGAGAGGCATGATCGTCAAAAAACTCAAACCCCTGCCTGTGGAAGCCATTGTGCGGGGCTATCTCGTTGGCTCAGGCTGGAAAGAGTATCAACAAAAAGGCACTGTCTGCGACATTCCCCTTCCCGCAGGGCTAGAACTCGCCGAAAAACTGCCCGAACCCTTATTCACCCCCTCCACCAAAGCCGAAGTAGGTGAACATGATGAAAACATCTCCTATGAAGAGGTGGTCAAACTCATCGGTGAAGAAAAAGCCGCCAAAGTCCGAGATTACAGCCTCGCCCTGTATAAAATGGCCGCCGACTTTGCCAAAGAGAGAGGCATTATCATTGCCGACACCAAATTTGAATTCGGAGAAGATGAGAACGGCGTCATTCACCTCATTGACGAAGCCCTCACCCCCGATAGCTCTCGCTTCTGGCCTGCCAACCGCTACCAAGTCGGCAAAAACCCAGAAAGTTTTGATAAACAGTACATCCGAGACTACCTCGAAAGTCTCGACTGGGACAAAACCCCACCTGCCCCTGAACTTCCGCAAGAAGTGGTTGACAAAACCATGGACAAATACCAAGAAGCCGCCTCACGGCTAATGGAAAATCCATAACGGCAAGCAAAAGCAAACTGCAAAAAATGCCGAAAAATGCCAAAATCCCCAGTCCCGCTGTCCAGCCGTTTGCCAAACTGATTGAACGGCTGGCTCAAGACATTCAAACAGGACGCATTAAAGGGCTATTCGTCACCGGCACCGATACCGATGTGGGCAAAACCTATATCAGTGCCACACTCCTAAAAGCGCTTAAACAGCAACTGCCTCACCATCACATCACCGCCCGTAAACCGATTGCCTCTGGCTGCACGCAATGTGATCAAAATGACGAAATCGTCTGTGAAGATGCCCTGCAACTCTGCCAAGCACTGGATGGCGAAACGCCGCTCAAACTTCTCAACCCTTACCGCTTCATCCCCGCTGTCGCCCCCACCCTCGCACTTCAACAGGCAGGAAGAAACATCACCACCCAAGACTTAGCCCAAGCCTGCCAAAGCAAAGCCGACTTCACCTTGATAGAAGGTGCTGGCGGCTTCCTCT
>JALUXI010000175.1 GCA_027019045.1 Piscirickettsiaceae bacterium
CCAATACCATCAATGCCAAAACAAACCATGGCAATTGTCGCCTTTTGCCCGCATAGCTTCCCCAGTCAATATCGGGATGAAAATCGGGAACCGTATGGTGTTGGGCAATGTATTGACGAATGGCCTTGAGAAAGCCTGCGGCTTCTTCTGGAGTCTCTTCTCTTACCCGAATCAGCATTAGAAAGGCTCCAAGTTGCATCGGGGTGACTTGGCCTTGCAGAATCATCTCCATGGCCGCTTGAGCTTCTTCAATCGTTAGGCTACGACGGCGTTTTTGACCTCGACCAATGGTCTGAATATAAAACTGGAAGGGTTTGTTCATGCCTTTCCTCCTACTAAGGTTTCTTGTGAAACCAAGCGTTCTTTCACTTGAATGACTTCACCAATAATCATCAATGCAGGCGGCTGAATCTGTTGTTGCTCAATGGTTTTAGATAACTGCCCTAATGTAGTGTAGGTATTGCGTTGTTCGGGGGTGGTGCCTTTTTCAATAATGGCCGCTGGGGTATCGGGCGATAGCCCATGTGATAGCAAGCCTTGCTGAATTTTGGGGGCGTTTTTAATGCCCATGTAAAACACCATGGTGTCACCACTGTGTGCAAGGCGACCATAATCAATCTCTGCCGCCCCTGCTTGCTGATGACCTGTAATCAGCGTGACCGACTGGCTAAATTCACGATGAGTGAGCGGAAAGCCTGCATAGGCAGAGCAGCCCGCAGCGGCGGTAATGCCAGGCACCACTTCAAAAGGAATATTGTGTTTGACCAGTTCTTCTGCCTCTTCTGCGCCTCGTCCAAAAATATAGGGATCGCCCCCTTTGAGTCGGGCGACTTTTTTACCCTGCTTGGCTAAATCGACCAACATTTGATTGATGTTGGGTTGGGGGATAGCGTGTTGTTTGGATTTTTTGCCCACATAGATGCGTTCGGCTTCTCGTCGAGCCATATCTAAAATGGCAGGGTTAACCAAGCGATCGTAAAGGACGACATCCGCTTGTTGCAGTAGTTGCAGGGCTTTAAAGGTCATCAGGTCTGGGTCACCAGGCCCTGCGCCAATGAGATAGACCTCTCCTTGTGGGTTGTCCGCTGTTTGTGAGTCCAAGGTGGCTTGCAAAGTCTGCTCCAGCAACTGTTCGGCCGCTTCGGTCTGATTTTGCATCGCTTTCTGCACAAAACTGCCATTCAGCAACCGTTCCCAAAACGCTTTTCGCCCTTCAGGACTGGGGATTTTAGACTTTATTTTCGGTCGAACTCGTCCAAGCCAATCGGCGAGTCGTCCAAAGCCTGCGGGAATGAGGGTTTCGAGCCGTGCTTTGATAATACGGGCTAAAATGGGGGAGCGGCCGCCTGTGGAGACGGCGATGGTAATGGGGTCTCGTTCAATAATGGCGGGGAGGATAAAGTCGCACAGTTCTGTCTGATCGGCGACATTGATTGGAATATGGCGAGCTTGGCAGGCTTGATAGGCGGCTTGATTGACCGTCTCTTCATCGGTGGCGGCAATGACGACCTTGGGACGAGGAAGGGTGTCCAGCATTTCAGGGCTAAAGGTCGCTTTAATCCATTCGATCTTTTCCGCTTGCAGATGACTTTGCATCTCTTGTTTCAGTTCGGGTGCGATGACGGTGACCGTCCCGCCTGCTTTTATCAGTAAATCGGCTTTACGAGCCGCTACTACCCCGCCTCCGATAATGAGGCAGGGTTGCTGTTTGAGGTTGAGGAAAATAGGGAGATAGTCCATAGGGTTATTCGTCTGTGTGAATGCCTGTGATTCTTTGGGTTGGATTGTGAATACTCTGTTCGAGCGAAGCCTTATTGGCGGCTAGGATAAACCGTTTTTTCGCACGGGTCAAAGCGGTATAGACCAGCTCACGGGTCAACAGGGGGTTGGGTTCATCGGGGAGGACGAGGAGGACTTCGGCAAACTCCGCCCCTTGGGCTTTGTGAACGGTCATCGCAAAAGCGGTTTCCCACTGGGGAAGTTGGCTAACGGGGATG
>JALUXI010000176.1 GCA_027019045.1 Piscirickettsiaceae bacterium
GTACTATTGAGGGCATTAAACCATTCACTGCCTTTAGGCAGAATCCATTTGCCCGCAGCTTTTTCTGCTAACAGGAACTGTTTAAGCTGCTGCATATAGGGGCACTCAAATTCTTTCCCGATCACTTCAAGCCAGCTTGGATGGAGTTGGATAGATGATTTATTCATGTTTTATGGACTCAAACGGTGAATTTGCCAATTTTGCGGCTTCAAATCCATGCAGGACTGGGAATTTTGGCAAAATTTTGGATTTTCTGTGGAGATTTCGTTTTCTGTTGTGTCGGTTTGAGGCGCATAGCAGAAGCGGTCGTGCAGGCGGTTGGGGCGACCTTGCCAGAACTCAAACCAAGTGGCGTGTAGTCGGTAGCCTCCCCAGTGCTCTGGGCGAGGCACAGTTTGGTTTTCAAATTCTGTTTGTGCTGACTGCAAGCGTTGCTCCAAGTCTTCACGGCTGGCAACCACTTCTCCTTGGTGAGAGATATAGGCACTCAGTTGGCTGTCTCGTGGGCGGCTGTGGAAGTAGTCATCGGATTGTTTTGCAGAGATTTTTTCGATCCAGCCTTCAATCCGTATTTGGCGGTCGAGCTGTGGCCAAAAGAAGAGTAGGCTGGCCAGCGGGTTCTCTTCCAAGTCTTGACCTTTTTCACTGCTGTAATGGGTGTAAAAGACAAAGCCTTCACGGTCGAAGCTTTTGAGCAGAACGATGCGGGCGTGCGGTTGTCCCTGTTTATTGGCGGTAGCCAAGGTCATGGCAGTGGGGTCGAGAATGTCGGCTTTAAAAGCCTCATCCATCCAATTTTGAAATTGTTGATAGGGGTCTTCTGTCAATTGATGGCGTCGTAGTCCCGCAAGTTGGTATTCTCGGCGTTCGGCTTGATAGTCTCGGTTGGGCATAGGATAATGAATGATGATATTTTGGGTCATGAAGTAAACTACTCTATAATTTGAATTCATGACAAGTTAATAGGGCATATCTGTAGCGGCTCAGATTGCTCCTGAAATGCGTCAATTCAACGCAGAAGTGGCGGATTTCAGGAGTGATATGGATCGCTATCTCTATTTTAATCTCTAAGGAGCCTTTCGTGAGCGAAAATTATAATGCGGCGGAAATTGAAGTTTTAACGGGCTTGGATCCTGTACGAAAACGCCCTGGAATGTATACCGACACCACTCGTCCGAATCATCTGGCACAAGAGGTGATTGATAACAGTGTGGATGAGGCGTTGGCGGGATTTGCCAATGAGATTGTCGTGACGCATTATGCTGATGGCTCCATGTCGGTGGCGGACAATGGGCGAGGAATGCCGGTGGATATCCATCCTGAAGAGGGGGTGCCTGGGGTTGAGGTGATTATGACCCGTCTGCATGCGGGGGGGAAGTTTTCCAATAAGGCGTATAGTTTTTCAGGCGGTCTGCATGGGGTGGGGATTTCGGTGGTGAATGCCCTCTCCAAGCGGGTGGAGATTGAGATTAAGCGAGACGGCAAGAAATACTTTATCGCCTTTGAAAATGGTGAGCTGGTGCAGCCGCTGGAGGTGATTGGCAAGGTTGGCAAACGCAATACAGGTACCTTTGTGCGTTTTTGGCCTGATCCACAATTTTTTGATACACCGAAGTTTGCGATAGGCAAGCTGAAACACTTGCTCCGAGCGAAGGCGGTATTGAGCCCTGGTTTGCGGGTAATTTTTAAAAATGAAGCCCCTGAAGAGCAGGTGGAGTGGTTTTATGAGAATGGCTTGCGTGATTATCTCAATCAGGCGTTAGAAGGACGAGATCGTTGGCCTTTGGAGGGATTTGTCGGCGAAGCTGAAGGGGAGAATGAGGCGGTTGCTTGGGCGATGAGCTGGTTGGAGGAGCCGTCGGAAACCTTATTAGAGAGTTATGTGAATTTGATTCCGACACCGCAAGGCGGTACCCATGTGAACGGTTTGCGGCAGGGAGCGACGGAGGCGATTCGAGAGTATTGTGAGTTTCGCAATTTGATTCCAAGAGGGGT
>JALUXI010000177.1 GCA_027019045.1 Piscirickettsiaceae bacterium
CTGCTGAATCAGCTCAGGTACGATCGTTTGTTGTGCCAAAATATTGGGTAAACCAATCCACTGTGTCGTCGCCAGCCGCTTCATCAGCCAGTAGCTAATAGGATGCACCTTAATCGATAGCACCATTGGCCGCTGCATCAATGCGGCCTCCAAGGTGGCTGTACCAGAAGTGACAATCAACTGATCGGAGGCTTCCATCACTTTTTGAGCTTGCCGAATAAATAGATGAATGGGAAGATTGGGTGCATAATTTTCTACCGCCTGTTGCATTCTCGCTTTTGCCTTTTCATGCACGCAGGGCACAATAAATTGCATCTCAGGGTAGATTTCTGCCAGTTTGGCTGCCGCCTGAACATAAACATCCGCCATTTTGTTGATTTCACTCATCCGTGAACCTGGCAAAATGCCTGTATAGCTGCCCATTTCATTTAATCCTAAAGCCTGCCGAGCAGCCTGTGCATTCGGCTGTTCAGGCACCTGATTGGCTAAAGGGTGACCGACATACTGCACAGGGATGTCGTATTTATGATAAATCGGTGGCTCAAATGGAAACAGTACCAACATACCATCGACCGCTTGTTTAATCTTTTCCAGTCGCTTTTCCCGCCAAGCCCACACCGAAGGCCCTACATAATGAACAGTTGGAATGCCCACCTGCTTTAATTGCCGCTCCACGGTAAAGTTAAAATCGGGGGCATCAATTCCAATAAAAACGGCTGGCTGAATCGCCTTTAAGTCTGCAATCAATCGTTTACGAATTTTCAATAATTCAAGTAGGTGCTTAAGCACTTCAAACAGCCCCATCACCGAAAGTTTCTCCATCGGTACCCAGCTTTCAAAGCCTAAGGCTTGCATTTTAGGCCCCCCGATACCAACAAACTTCGCCTGAGGGTAGCACTGTTTCAGCTCAACTAACAAATCAGCACCCAGCGTATCACCAGAGGCTTCCCCTGCCACCATAGCGATGGTGAACTCTTTCATCAACTCCCCCCATAAAAAAGGCAGCCTAGGCTGCCATCATCACTCACTGTTAAAGCCCGACTCAACGCACAATGCCTCTTTGTGAGCTTTTTAAGAAATCGATCAACCCTGTCAAGGTACCTTTTTCATCATTCAAGCACTCAATCTCTTGCAAAGCTTCTTCCAAACGGCGACCTGTCCGATAGAGCGCACGATAGGCTTTTTTTATCACCTGAATCTGCTCTTTATCATAACCACGGCGTTTTAAGCCTTCCAAATTCAAGCCTCTTGGACCCGCTAAATTTCCTGAGACGGTAATAAAGTTCGGCACATCTTGATTGATCACACTTCCCATCCCACAAAAGCTATGGGCACCAATATGACAGAACTGATGTACCAAAGTATAGCCCCCTAGAATCGCCCAATCATCCACCTGAACATGACCTGCCAGTGCGGAAGCATTAGCAAAAATACAGTGATCGCCAATCACACAATCATGCGCAATATGTACCCCAGCCATCACCCAGTTATCATCCCCAATGGTGGTCTCCCCACGGTCTTGAATGGTGCCACGATTCAGGGTGACATTTTCACGGAAGGTATTATTATTGCCAATGACTAATTTGGTTGGTTCACCTGCATATTTTTTATCTTGGGGGGCGGCTCCAATCGAGCCAAATTGAAAAAAGGTATTGTGTTCACCAATCTCGGTCGGCCCTTCAATCACCACATGCGGGCCAATTTTGCAACAAGCACCAATGCGAACATCTGCCCCAATGACACTATAAGCCCCAATACTCACCCCTTCACCAATCTCAGCTTTAGGGTCAATAATCGCCGTTGGATGAATCAAACTCATGACTTACACTTTCCGTTCAGCACACAACATATCACAAGAGGCAATCACCTTGCCATCTACACGGGTTTCACACTCAAACTTCCAAATACCCCGCTTATTGTTCACTGTTTTTACATAAAAATCCAAGCGGTCTCCTGGCACCGCAGGCTGGCGGAAACGACAATTATCCACTGCGGCCAAATAGTACATTGAGGTGCCATCAGGTTTGACCTGCTGGGTACGGAAAGCCAAAATCCCTGTGCATTGAGCCATTGCTTCAATAATCATCACCCCTGGCATAATAGGATTATCAGGAAAATGCCCTGTAAATTGTGGCTCGTTATAGGTGATATTTTTATAGGCTCGAAGATAGTCGCCTGATTCAAATTCGGTCACACGATCCACCAATAAAAATGGATAACGGTGAGGAAGGTACTCAAAGATTTCTTTTACATTTAACATAGTATTTCCTAATAATCAAAGTAACTACTCAGCTTATCCCTGAAATCCGCCACTTCTGTGTTGGAAAATAGTCATTTACTGAACGAACATTCCGCTTTGAACTGACGAATTTCAGGAGCCATCTAAGCAGCTACTAATCAGAGAACCCTTATCAAGCAAGGGCTCAAAAAATAAAATTCTTTTAATCGGTATTGGATGGCTTCTCAAGTTCAGCCTGCAATGCGACAACCTCTTTTTGTAAAGATTTGATCTGTTTTGCCATCTTGTCTAGCTGTCGACTTCGAACCATATTTTTTTGCCAGTCTTGGGTCGGCTGAGCTGGGAATCCAGAGTAAGAACCAGGCTCTTTAATCGAGTGTGTCACCCCAGATTTTGCCATAAACTGACAACCATCGGTAATTTCCAAGTGACCCGCAAAACCCACCTGCCCTGCCACAATCGTATGCTTACCTACCTTAGTGCTTCCAGCGAAACCTGCTTGCCCTGCAATCGCAGAACCAGCACCAATTTGCACATTATGTGCAATATGCACTAGGTTATCAATAATGCAGTCATCTCCAATCACTGTATCTTCCAATGCACCACGGTCAATAGTAACATTATTGCCAATAGAGACACGGTTCCCAATCACCACCTTGCCTAGTTGGGGGATTTTTTCCCAACGCCCTTGATGCGGCGCCCAGCCGAAACCGTCTCCACCAATGATACTACCCGCTTCAATCGTGACATCATCTCCGAGCACGCATTGATGATGGATAACCACATTCGGGCCGATACGACACCCTTTACCCAGCACCACATCTTGTCCAATAAAAGCGCCTTCTGCAATCACACATTGTTCCCCAATGGTTGCCCCCGAGCCAATTGTGACAAAGGCAGCGATCTGAGTATTTTTTGCAATATCCGCACCGCCATTTATCTCAGCACTCGGATGAATACCCGGTTTGAGCGAGGGTAAAGGATTCAACATTTGTGCAGCAACTGCATAGCTAAAATAGGGATCTGAAACGATTAATTGTGCTGAGGTCAAATCTTTTACAGGCTCCCTCAATAAAACAGCTCCCGCTTGAGTCTGCAACAGCTGGCCTTTCAACTTGGGATTATTGAAAAAAGTGAGCTGCTCTCCTGTCGCTTCATCTAAAGGCGCAACTTGAGAAACTTCGATCTCCTCGGGAGATTGTGAGCTGTTCAGTTCGACCGATTGTCCTCTTTCGGTCAATGCCTGAATAATTTGAGATAATTTCAAAATAGACTCTACTTATTGAAACTGGTTTTCTGTTGTTTATTCAGCTTTTGTAAATAAGCCAATACTTTTTGAGTGATATCTAAACGATGATTAGTGTAAGCAATCCCCTCATACAACACCAAATCAAAATGCTCTGCTTCACCCACCTTTTTAATGGCCTGATTCACCAGTTTTTGAATTTTTGTCAATTCTTCATTGCGACGAAGATTAAGAAGTTCTTGAATATCATTTTGCTTACGCTGCACTTCTCTTGCTAACAAGGCTAGCTCTCGCTCTTTAGCCTGTTGCTGTACTGCACTCATCACCAGTTTATTTTTCGCATAATCCGCTTTCTTTTTATTTAAATCCGCCGCCAACTTTTGCAAGTCCTTTTGTTGTGGTAAGAACTCTTGCTCTAACTTTTGGCTCGCTGCGACCGCTTGTGGTGCTTTTTCCAATAACAGACCGACATTCACCACCCCCAACTTAATCGGCTTATCAGCCGCATAAGCTGAAGAAAATACAAGAAAAAGTACCCAAAAGCTCCATCGAATCCGTTTAATCATTCTATTTCACATCCTTTAAATCATCGTTCAAGTCAGTCACCGCTTACCATTCTATAAAAATTCGCCTCTACTTGCACAGGATTATAACGGCATACCCAGGACAAACTGGAAGGTTTGCAAGGCATCTGCATCCCCGTAACCCACAGGACGCGATAAGCTAAATGAAAGTGGACCCACTGGGGTAATCCAAGACATCCCCACCCCAACACTGCTTCTTAAGGTCTCTAAACTGGCTGATTCTGCATTCGGATAAACATTCCCCGCATCAAAAAAGAGACTCACTCGCATGTTGCTGGAATCATCAATGAAGGGCATGGGTGAGACCAGTGCAAAAGTTGAAGTGGCTTTAAAGCTGCCACCCTTCGGACTGGCACTGCCATCGGTTAGATAGTCATAGTGCCCTCCCAAAGAATTAGGCTCAAATCCTCTCACGCTACCAATGCCTCCCGCATAGAAATGTTCATAGAAAGGTAATCCTTTAAAACTGCCCAAGCCATCACCATAGGCCAAACCTAACTTCACTTTAAAGGTCAACGCATCGGTGACAGGGTGATACCACTTTTCATCCATAAAGAGTTTATAAAAGCCGACCGCACCATTCATCGGTGCAGATACAGCGACACTGGTTGAAAAGGACTGCCCCTTAGTTGGGAAATAGAAACCATTCTTGTTATCGTAACGCCACCCCATAGAAATCGTTGCGGTACTACTGTGACGACCATACTGGGTAATATGATTGGTACACACAATAAAAGTACTTGCACAAACCAGCTCTTGTTCCTGTAACTGCACTCCATAATTCAAACGCGAATTTTCACTAGAGGGATAGGAAAGGGACAGACTCCCTCCCAAACTATTTGTTGTATAATCTGCGACTCCTAGCTGTTTGGCATCGATTTGACTATAAAAAACACCATACCCCAAACTCACGCCGTTTTGCGTAAAGTAAGGATTGGTTAAGTTAAAGCTCAGGGTTTTGGTTGAGCTACTCATATTGGCTTTCAGATCCAACTGATTACCTGTCCCCACTAAATTGCGTTCACTCAATCCTAAATTAAAGCCAGCCCCATCCACCTGCGAATAGGTCACACCCGCAGTAAAGGAGCCTGTAGGCTGTTCTTCAACCTTCACAACCAAATCCACTAAATCTGGTGCAATGCGTCGAGTTTGAACATCCACTGTTTTAAAATAACCCAAGCGTTGAATCCGTGTTTTTGACTGTCTAACGGCAGACAGTGAATATGGTGCACCTTCATATTGACGCATTTCACGGCGAATCACATGATCCTGTGTACGCGTATTATCTTCAATCACAATATGACGCACATAAACCCGTTCTTTTGGCTCAATACGAAAATCTAATGCCACTAAATGCTGAGCATCATCAAAATGGGTTAAAGGCTCCACTTTTGCAAAGGCATAGCCCTCTTCACTTAACCTATCTCTAAGTCGGTTAATCGCAGCAATAATTTTCGCCCTAGAAAACAGCGCGCCTTTCTTCAAGCTCACCAATTTATTCAATTCGGCCATTTTTAAAATGGGCTCACCTGAGAATTTAACGGCTGAAAGATGATACTGCTCCCCTTCATCCATATTGATAGTGACAAACACTTTACTGTAATCCAGAGAAAGGCTAACCTGGGATGAGCGAATCTTAAAGCGAGCAAACCCATGATCCATATAAAGAGAGCGAATCTTCTCTAAATCAGCTTGCAACTTAGGCTTAGCATATTTATCCCCATCCCCCATCCAAACATTTTCAGACATCAGCATTCGCTGCTTAATCTCATCATCACGGTAATAGTGATTGCCCACCAAAGTAATACGACCAATAGTAGCAGGCTTGCCTTCATTGATAACCAGTTTGAGTGCCACACGGTTTCTTGGTAAAGGAATGACCTTAATCGAAATATCCGCCCCATAATATCCTTGGTTTTGATAACGGCGTTTCAAATCTAAAATGACACGATCCAGCGTCAATTGATTAAAAATTCGTCCTTTCTTAATCCCCAACAACTCCAGTGCAGACTGCATATCCTCCGTACTGATCAGCTCATTCCCTTCCATTTTGATTTCAGCAATGGCAGGCCGTTCAGTCACTTTCAGAATAAGTTCGCCTTCTCCTTCGCGATAAACCTGAATATCTGAGAAAAAGTGGGTTTGATAAAGCGAACGAATCACCCCTTTTACTTTTTTATCATCCACTGTCTCACCGACTTCAATAGGAAGATAGCTATGAATCGTCTCAAAACTGATCCGCTGGTTACCCACCACCTCAATCTGCTGGACTTTAAAATTAAAGGCCTGAGCTAAACTCGTTAAAGCGAAAAAAAGTAGAAAAGAAAGTGTTAATTTTTGCATAGTGTCTCTTTAAAAATCATGATTAGGAGGCTGAAAGTCGAGTAATGTCATTTAAAATGGCAAATGCCGTTAAACTCAAAATTAAAAATAGACCGATCATCTGTGCCGCACCTTGAACAGCATCGCTCAGGGGTTTCCCTCTGACCATCTCAATTAAATACATCAATAGATGTCCCCCATCTAAAACGGGAATAGGCAATAAATTCAGTAATCCCAAACTTAAACTGAGCAGGGCTAAGAAGCTGATAAAAGTAATAAAACCTCGTTGTAACGCTTGGCCTGACACTTGTGCAATGCCAATAGGGCCAGATAAACTTTCTGTTCCCACGCTGCCTTGAACCATTTTGGTAATCATCTGCCCTGTCAACTGGGTTAAACTCACACATTTTTCCCAGCCTAATTTAAGCGATTCAAAGAGTCCATAACGATGCTGTGTCATATAAGGTGCCAACGCTTTTTCAGAAATTTTGACCCCAGCACCAATAAATCCTTTAACGGTGGTCATTTTCTCAGAGGTAGCTGGCTTAGCCCCAATTTTAATCAGAAGGGTTTGTTTTTTTCCATGGCGACTGATTAAAAACTGAGCCTCACGATTTGGATGCGTCGCCACCCACTCAACTAACTGTTCCCAACTTTGGAGAGGGTGTCCATCTATCACAAGAATCTGGTCACCCGCTTGCAATCCAGCTTGCTCCGCAGGCGAGTTGGGCATCACTTTTGCAATCACGGGCAGAATAGGGGGGCGATAAGGAGTAAGGCTATTGGCATCAAACCAAGCTTTTAGCAGATGTAATGCATCTTCACCTTGCAACTGCTGTTTGATCGATAAATTTTTCGGTGGCAACAATTCTAATTGCCGAACATCCTGCTGTTTAAACGCCTGCAAAAGTAACTCATGCGACTGATGCTCATCTGCAAGCACTCGATTAAGCAATTGCCTTTGAAAATCTGACCAACTATGAACAGGCTGTCGATCCAATTCAACGATCTGCCAAGGATTGGTCAATGCGTCTTTCAGTTCCACCAATGGCTTCAGTTGCGGTACGCCCCATAAATAGACAAAGCTAAACGCCAACCATGCAAACAAAAGATTAATGGCGGGTCCAGCAAGCACCACCAAAAAGCGTTTCCAAACAGCTTGACGATTAAAGGCTCTCGGCAAATCTTCTTCGGCAACAGGCCCTTCTCGCTCATCGGTAAACTTAACATAGCCGCCTAATGGAATAGCCGCCACCTGAAACAGCGTTTCCCCCTTCTGTTTTGACCAGATAGGACGACCAAAACCGATTGAAAACTTTTCTATCTTAATATTAAACAGGCGACCCACACGATAATGCCCCCATTCATGAAGGGTGACTAAAATCCCTAGGGCAATCACAAAGCCTAAAAGAGACCACAACACGCTCACTGCAAACTTCCCATCCACAGTAGTGTAAAGAGCGGCATGGCAATCAACAGACTGTCAATACGATCTAAAATCCCACCATGCCCTGGTAAAATTTTGCCACTGTCTTTTAATCCCACTTGGCGTTTGAGCACACTTTGAAACAGGTCGCCAAAGACAGAAAGTAGCGCAATCAAAGTTGCCAGTAAAGCAAAGGTGACGGGTGAAATCTTCAACGGCTCGACGACACTCATACCGCCAATCATGACCACACCAAAAGAGAGCAACCCACCGCCCACCACCCCTTCCCAAGTCTTCCCAGGGCTGACATAAACGGCTAATTTGGTTTTACCAAACTGCCGACCAGCAAAATATGCACCTGTGTCAATCGCCCAGATAGACAACATTGACAATAAAATTTCGGACGGGGTGAGCAGGTGGCGTAGTGTCACCATAGAGAGCGTAAACACCACCAGTGTCCATAGCCCCAATAACAGCACTAAACCAGAATGGGTCACAACCGCTTGCCCTTCTCTTTTTTGATATAGCACCACAATAGTCATGACCACGAATAATAACGGAATTGCAGAATATAAAATGATTTGCTGAATATCATGGCTCGCATTTAAAACGAAATAGAGGGCGACTTCCACCACAATGATAAACGCCAATCGTTCTTGCAACAGCTTTCGTCCTGCAAAAGCCGCCCACTCCCATGCCCCAACAGCCGCCACAGCCAGAAAGCTCCAGCGCCAAGCCTGTTCAGAGGCTGCAAAAAGCAGCCACAAGATAGCCGCCACTAAAACCAAAGCGGTCATCACCCTCTGCTTTAACATGAAGACTCCCCTTGCTGCTCTGCTTGATTCTCCGCTTGTACTTGCTCACTGGTTTTGCCGAAGCGGCGTTCTCGTTGGTTAAAGCTTTCAATCGCTAAATCTAATTGCTTCTCATCAAAATTTGGCCACAGCGTATCGGTAAAATAGAGTTCAGTATAAGCTAATTGCCAAATTAAAAAATTAGAAATGCGTTGCTCTCCACCTGTCCGAATCAGCAGATCAGGTTCTGGCTGTTCAGCCAAGCAAACAAATTGACTCAACGCCTCTTCCGTTAAATGCTCAACTGACTCCTCAGGATGGGCGACCTGCCAAGCTTTCACCGCCTGAACAATATCCCATCGCCCACCATAGTTGGCGGCAATATTGAGTTTCAGCCCCGCATTTTGTGCAGTGGCTGCTTCCGCTTTTTGAATATGCTCGATAATTTCGGGATCAAACTTTGAAATATCCCCTATGATTTTGAGCTGCACATTATTTTCATTTAGCTTCTGCACCTCTCTTTGCAGGGCAGACAAAAACAGCCGCATCAGCTGAGAGACCTCTTCTTGGGGGCGTTTCCAGTTCTCTGTACTAAAAGCAAAGAGGGTCAATGAGGTCACGCCCAACTCGGCGCAGTGAGACACGATCTTTTTAACCATTTTCACCCCTTTTTGGTGCCCCATAAAACGAGGCAGGAACCGCTTCTTCGCCCAGCGGCCGTTTCCATCCATAATAATGGCAATATGTTCAGGGATTGATTTCATCATGCTCAAGAATTTTAGGGTTTTCAAAAACAAAAATGGCTCGTTAATACGAGCCACTTCATCATCTGTTGCGGCCAAGACCAAAAAAGGCATTATGCCGCAAAGCCAAACAATTTTCAGCTAAATTTCCAATAAAGCCTTCTCTTTTTCGGCTAGAAGTGTCTCGACTTCCCCTACATATTTATCCGTCAACTTCTGAATATCATCTTCAGCACGACGGGCTTCATCTTCGGTAATTTCTTTCTCTTTAAGTAGCGCCTTAATATCCCCATTCGCATCACGACGGATATTACGAATCGCCACCCGTGCATTTTCCGCTTCTTGTCGTGCCAATTTTGTAAATTCACGACGGCGTTCTTCCGTTAACATCGGCATCGGCACACGAATCAAGTTACCATTGGTGGAAGGATTGACCCCCAAGTCAGACTGCATAATCGCCTTTTCCACCTTCTGAATCATCGGCTGCTCCCAAGGTTGAACAGTTAAAGTACGCGCATCTTCCACATTGATATTCGCCACTTGGCTGATAGGTACTTCAGAGCCATAATACTCCACCTTTACCGAATCTAAAATAGAAGGGTGTGCGCGCCCTGTACGAATCTTGGCAAAGTTAGCTTCCAAGCTTTCAATTGATTTTTTCATCCGCTGTTCAGCGTCTTGTTTAATTTCATTCAACATCTTTATTTCTCCTCAGTCACCAGCGTGCCTTCATCTTCTCCCTGAAGTATCCGCTTTACAGCATCTTGTTTAAACATATCAAAAACCCGAATCGGCATTTTGTGGTCACGACATAGAACAAAAGCGGTCAAATCCATAACTTGCAACTGCTTCTCAATCACCTCATCATAGCTTAACTGTTGATAACGGGTGGCTTGTGGATCTTTGATTGGATCTGCCGTATAGATGCCATCCACTTTCGTCGCCTTCAGTACTATATCCGCCTGCACTTCAATCCCCCGCAGGGCGGCAGCCGTATCGGTGGTAAAGAAGGGATTGCCCGTTCCCGCAGCAAAAATCACTATCTCACCTGCCACTAACCGCTTTTTCGCCTCATTGGCATTAAAACCGACGGCCACACTCTCAATTGGCATGGCGGCCATAATGGTTGCTGTCATCTCTGCAGCTTCAATCACATCTCGTAATGCCAACGCATTCATCACTGTTGCCATCATGCCCATCTGGTCACCCGTCGTGCGCTGAATTTGCGTCCCAGCAATCTGCACGCCACGGAAGAGGTTACCTCCTCCTACAACCAATGCCAGCTCAGCCCCTAGCTCCTTTGCGGATCGAATTTCAGCCACCACTTTTTCCAAAGTCGCTGAATCCAACCCAAAGTCATTGGATCCCATTAGGGCTTCACCGCTAAATTTTAACAGTACTCTACGATATTTTAATGTCATATGCTCCCTCTCAATCTTATCAATAGAGACTTCTTTAAAACCAATCTCCATTGATAAAACAAAGGCCGCAAAGCCAACCTTTTCAGGTCAGCTTTACAGCCTTTTAAAGTGAATTTGAATTAACCTTGCTGAGCTAGACGAGCCGCTTCGGCGACTTCATCTGCAAAGTTGGTCTCTTCAACTTCAATCCCTTCACCCACTTCGAAGCGGATATAATCAATCACAGTCGCACCATTGGCTTTTAATAGCTGTTCAATGGTTTGATCTGGGTCTTTAACAAAAGGCTGACCCACCAAAGTAATCTCTTGCAAGAACTTACGCATACGCCCTTCAATCATCTTCTCAATGATATTCATAGGCTTACCGCTCTCTTGTGCTTGCTCAATCTGGAAAGCACGCTCTTTTTCGACCACTTCTGGATCTAGACTATCTGCATCCAAAGCTTTAGGGTTGGTCGCTGCAATGTGCATTGCAACATCACGAGCAAGGGCTTCATCCCCCCCTTCAATCGCGACAATTACACCAATCTTTTCACCATGCTGATAGCTACCAACTAAACCAGTAGTTTCTAGCTCACCAATACGACGAATGGTCATATTTTCGCCAATTTTTGCAATCAACTCACGACGACGCTCATCCACAGTCGCACCAGAGGCCATTTTTTCATTCAAAATCGCTTCTGGATCCACCACATTTTGATTAAGGGCGATTTGAGCAACTTCATTTGCGAAGTCTTTA
>JALUXI010000178.1 GCA_027019045.1 Piscirickettsiaceae bacterium
GCGATTGTGCTGACAGGTAGAATCAATGCACATGCTAACAGGCAGGAGGTGGTGAGTTGTTTAAAGCGATTGAATTTTTTCATACTGTGCCTCGAGATTTTTAAGTGCCGTTTCAGTATCTTGCAATTTTTGTCGCTCTTTTGCAACCACTGCTTCGGGGGCTTTGCTGATAAAGTTTTCATTGCTGAGTTTGCCCTGGAAGCGTTTAACTTCCCCTTTGAGTTTGGCAATTTCTTTTTCAAGGCGTGCCAACTCCGCTTCTTTATCAATCAAGCCAGCCATAGGGATGAGGAGCTTCATCTCTCCAACCAAGGCAACCGCTGATTCAGGGGCTTGGTTTTCATCTTCGAGTACTTCAATACTTTCCAATTTAGCCAAGCTACTCAGGAAGAGACGGTTATTGTCTAACCATGTTTGGTCTTGTTCACTCAAATTGGCTAATAGGATAGGCAGTGGTTTGCCTGGGGCGATATCCATTTCGGCACGGATACGACGCACGCCGAGCACAAACTGTTTGACCCATTCCAACTCGGCTTCCGCTGGTGCATCGATTTTGCTTTCATCCGCTTCTGGATAAGGTTGAAGCATAATGGTTTCTCCTTGCACGCCAGCGAGTGGGGCGACAAATTGCCACGCTTCTTCAGTGACAAAGGGGGTGATGGGGTGAAGCAGTCTTAAAATGGTTTCGAGGACACGAACTAAGGTTTTACGGGTGCCACGCTTTTGAGCTTCACTGCTCTGGTCGCTATTCAGTACAGGCTTAGACAGTTCTAAATACCAGTCACAATACTCATTCCATGTAAATTCATACAGGGCATGAGCGGCTAAATCAAAGCGGTAGTCTTCGATTTGTTTGCCGACTTCTGCTTCCACCCGCTGAAGTTGAGAGACAATCCAGCGATCTGCAATGGAAAGCTCGACAGGCTGGCTTTCATCCACTCCTGTGTCATAGCCTTCGGTGTTCATTAAGACATAGCGAGTGGCATTCCAGAGTTTATTGACAAAGTTACGGTAGCCTTCAGCACGACTGAGATCAAAGCGAATATCTCGTCCATTGGAGGCGAGGGAAGCAAAGGTGAAACGCAAAGTGTCGGTGCCGTGTGGTTCAATACCTTCAGGAAACTGTTTACGGGTGGCCTTTTCAATTTTGGCCGCCTTTTCGGGCTGCATCATACCGTAGGTACGTTTTTTGACCAAGCTCTCTAAATCAATACCATCGATGATATCAATAGGGTCAAGGACATTACCTTTGGATTTAGACATTTTCTGTCCTTCTTGGTCTCGAACGAGTCCGTGGACATAGACCTTTTTAAAGGGCACTTCGCCTTTAAATTTCAAGGTCATCATAATCATACGAGCAACCCAGAAGAAGATGATGTCAAATCCTGTGACGAGGACAGAGGTGGGGTGGAAAGTGCGGAGCGCTTCGGTATCTTCTGGCCAACCTAGGGTGGAGAAGGTCCAAAGGGCGGAGCTAAACCAGGTATCCAGCACATCTTCATCTTGGTGCAGAGGAAGGTCGGCAGGGAGATTATGTTTAGCTCGGACTTCTGCTTCATCTCGACCAACATAAACATTGCCTTGGTCATCATACCAAGCAGGGATACGGTGTCCCCACCAGATTTGGCGTGAAATACACCAGTCTTGGATATTGTTCATCCATTCAAAGTAGGTGTTTTCCCAGTTTTTGGGGACAAACTCAATGTCACCATTTTTAACCGCTTCAATCGCAGGCTTAGCCAGCTCTTCCACTGCTACATACCACTGATCGGTTAAAAGCGGTTCGATGACGGCATGGGTACGGTCGCCACGAGGCACCATGAGTTTATGAGGTTCGATTTTTTCCAGCAGCCCTTGCGCTTCAAGGTCTTTAATCACCTGTTCACGGGCTTCAAAACGATCTAACCCTTGATATTTTTCGGGCACATTTTCATTCATCGCCGCATCAGGGGTCATCACATTGAGCATCGGTAGGTTGTGTCGT
>JALUXI010000179.1 GCA_027019045.1 Piscirickettsiaceae bacterium
CAGAGTTTTTAGTGGTAGTGGGGATTTGTACTCATTTAGGTTGTGCCCCCATGTACCGTCCTAATCCAGGTACGCCAGAGGTCGGGAGCAGTTGGTTGGGTGGATTCTTTTGTCCTTGTCATGGTTCAAAGTTTGATTTGGCAGGGCGTGTTTTTCAAGGGGTGCCCGCACCCGTTAATTTGGTCATTCCGTCACATCGATATCTATCTGAAACGGTCATTCGCATTGGTGAAGACCCACTGAAAGAGGGGCAGAAAGCATGAGTGAAGTGAATCAAAATGCCCCAAAAAAGGGGACTATTCTTCGTTGGTTGGATGATCGTTATCCGCTGATCAGCACTTGGAATGAGCACATTGCAGAATATTATGCACCGAAGAACTTAAATTTTTGGTATTTCTTCGGGGCATTGGCACTGCTGGTATTGGTGAACCAGTTTGTCACAGGTATTTGGTTAACCATGAGTTATAAGCCAAGTGCAGCGGAAGCGTTTAACTCCATTGAGTACATCATGCGAGATGTGGATTGGGGTTGGCTATTGCGCTATATGCACTCCACGGGTGCCTCCGCCTTCTTTATTGTCGTCTATTTGCATATGTTCCGTGGACTGCTCTATGGTTCCTATAAGGAGCCGAGAGAGTTGGTTTGGTTGATTGGGATGATGATTTTCTTGGTGCTGATGGCGGAAGCCTTTATGGGATATCTGCTGCCTTGGGGGCAGATGTCTTATTGGGGAGCACAGGTGATTATCTCGCTCTTTAGTGCGATTCCCGTGGTTGGACCTGATTTAGCGCTCTGGATTCGTGGGGATTATGTCATCTCCGATGTCACCTTAAACCGTTTCTTTGCCATGCATGTGATTGCATTGCCATTGGTTTTATTGATTTTGGTTTTTATGCATATTGTTGCTCTGCATAAGGTGGGTTCAAATAATCCAGATGGGATTGATATTAAAAAGAATAAGAATGCTCAAGGGTTGCCCGTGGATGGAGTGCCTTTCCACCCTTATTACACCGTTAAGGATTCAATGGGGGCGGTTGCCTTTATGTTCTTCTTTGCTGCAGTGATTTTCTACTTACCAGAAGGGGGGGGATTCTTCCTTGAGTCACCTAACTTTGAACCCGCAAATCCATTGAAAACCCCAGAGCATATTGCACCTGTTTGGTACTTTACCCCTTTCTATGCGATTTTGCGTGCTGTACCCGATAAGTTATTTGGGGTGATGGCAATGGGGGGTGCTATTGCTGTGCTATTTGCGTTGCCATGGCTGGATCGTTGTAAGGTGCGTTCGATTCGTTATCGTGGTCTGTCTTATAAATTGCTGTTGGCGATGTTGACCGTGAGCTTTGTTGCACTAGGTTATTTGGGAACACAACCAGCGACACCAGAATTGACGAAATTAGCAAGAATTTTTACTGTGATGTATTTTGCTTTCTTCTTTGTGTTGCCCTTTACTTCGGCACATGAAAAGACAAAGCCATTACCAAAGAGGGTGCATTAAATGAAAAAAGTGACATTATTTATCAGTTTTCTCTTAATGACACTCTTTGGGAGTGCCTATGCGAGTGGAAGCCACCTTCATTTAGAGCATGCTCATAATGATTTGCGTGATAAAGCTTCCTTGCAACGAGGTGCGGTGCTTTTTTCCGAATACTGCCTCTCTTGCCACAGTGTGAAATATATGCGTTTTAATCGTATTGCACGGGATATTGGCTGGTCTGATGAAGAGATCATCAAAAAAATGGCTTTTGGTCAATATAAGATTGTGGACAATGTGATTCAACGCATCCCAGCTGATGTGGAGCATGAAGTCTTCGGCACGGTTGCCCCAGACCTTTCTTTGATGTCCCGTCAAAAAGGGACGGATTACATCTATACTTTCTTACTCTCTTTCCATGAAAAAAATGGCAAATGGGATAATGTTCTCCTTCATGGCACTGCCATGCCGAATGTCTTGGAAGGATTGGAGCGTCACGAAGACAAAGAAAAAGTCGAGCAGGTTGCACGAGATATTGCCAACTTCCTTGAGTATGTTGGCGAGCCAGTCAAAACGGTTCGCTGGGATTTGGGCTGGAAAGTCCTGCTCTATCTTGCTTTCTTCTTTATCTTGACCTATCTCTTGAAAAAAGAGTATTGGCGAGATGTTAAAAAATAAGCAAATCTAAAGTAGTTGTGGATAAACCCGTATTGGTGTGAATCGATACGGGTTTTTTATTGGATAAATGAATATGGCAAAAGCGAAAACAGCATTTGTCTGTACTGAGTGTGGTGCAGACTATGGTCAGTGGCAAGGGCAGTGTACCAGTTGTGGGCAGTGGAACACGGTGAAAGAGGTGCGGCTTGGCAGTGCTAGCCAAGCGACAAAACGCAAAGCCTCTGCCAAGGGTTATACAGGCCTGACGGAAAATAAAGTGCGAGGCATTCAAGAGGTTGATTTGGCTGAACAGCCTCGCATCTCTTCAGGGATTTCAGAGCTTGATCGTGTATTGGGGGGCGGAATTGTCCCAGGTTCCGTGGTACTGATTGGCGGGGATCCAGGTGTGGGTAAATCCTCTCTGCTATTGCAGGTCATGTGTGGGCTGAGTCAGCAATTGTCAGCCCTTTATGTCACTGGTGAGGAGTCCTTGCAGCAAGTTGCGATGCGAGCAAAAAGAATGCATCTTCCTGAAGATAAATTGCGTCTCTTAACCGAAACCGATGTAGAGGCGATTGTTGCCTCTGCCGAGCAGGAGTCGCCTAAAGTGATGGTGGTGGACTCGATTCAGACCATGCAGCATGGTGAAGTGAGTGGGGCGGCTGGCGGGGTGTCTCAGGTGCGAGAAACCGCTGCCTTCTTAACCCGTTTTGCCAAGCAGACTCAAACCACTATTTTTCTAGTCGGTCATGTGACCAAATCGGGCGAAGTGGCAGGGCCTCGAGTGCTGGAACATATTGTCGATACGGTGCTGTTCTTAGAGGGGCAGTCGGATAGCCGTTTCCGCACTTTAAGAGCGATTAAAAACCGCTTTGGTGCGGTGAATGAACTGGGCGTTTTTGCCATGACCGATAAAGGGATGAAGCAGGTCAAAAACCCCTCTGCGATTTTTCTCTCTCGTGGCGATGAACCTGCGCCAGGTTCTGTAGTGATGGTCATCTGGGAGGGTTCACGACCGCTGTTGGTAGAGATTCAAGCCTTGGTGGATGAATCGCCTTATGGCTCTCCAAGACGGGTGACTGTCGGGGTCGATCAGAACCGAATCGCCATGCTGTTGGCTGTTTTGCATCGTCATGCAGGGATTCAGGCGGGCGATCAAGATGTTTATTTGAATGTCGTCGGTGGGGTGAAGGTAACGGAAACCAGTGCCGATTTGGCGGTTTTGGTCGCCATTCTCTCTAGTCTTCGCAATCAAGCGTTACCGCAAGACCTGATTGTCTTTGGTGAAGTCGGGTTGGCTGGCGAGATCCGCCCCGTCCCTAGCGGGCAGGAACGGCTATTTGAAGCGGCGAAGCACGGCTTTAAAAGAGCGATTGTCCCACAAGCCAATGTCCCCAAAGGCGGCGTGTCAGGCATGGAGATCATCGGCGTGAATAGTTTGCAGCAGGCGATAGAACAGCTATAGAGCAACTTTAATTTATGGTGGGGATAAAGAGCTTTAATTATCCTAATCATGCAAACTCGTTACAATGACAAGACTTTATTTTTCAGAAGAGTATACGCATGATGAAATTTTCAAAAAATATCCTCGCACTGAGTCTGATGGCCGCTTCCAGTGCTTCATTTGCTTCAGGTTTTGCTTTGATTGAACAATCCGCTAGTGGACAAGGTCTCTCCTATGCAGGGGCAGCGGTGAATACTGAAGATGCCAGTGTGATGTGGTTTAATCCAGCGGGGATGACGGAGATTACTGGTCATCAAGCCATTGTTGGGGCGCATGTGATTTTACCTAATGCCCCTTTTCATAACCAAGGCTCTTATATTAAGGGGTTTGGTCCCCTGTATGGACAAGATGAAAATGGCGCCAGAACAGGTGTTGTCCCTAATCTCTATTGGAAAGGAGGGAATGATAAGGTTCAATATGGCTTAGCAGTCAATGTTCCCTTTGGTTCAACGGTAGATTATGATCAAAACTGGGTTGGGCGATATCATGCGGTTTATACACAGACCAAAACGGTGAATATAAATCCTAGCGTATCAACCAAAATTAACAGCCATCTCTCCATCGGAGCTGGAGTAAGCGCACAATATGTCTCGGTAAGGATGACACAAAAAATTGATTTTGGTTTGGGCGGCACCCCTCAATCAAAAGATGGTTATGTAGATTTGAAAGCTAGCGGTTGGGGGTATGGTTATAATTTTGGTTTGATTTACACCTTTGATTATGGCGGTAAGCTAGGTCTCTCTTATCGCTCAAAAGTGAGTCAAACACCTGACGGCACAGCAGATTTCACCTTGCCGAGTAGCTATACCGATACCGCAGGGGCTTATCAAGATACGGGCATTAAGTCCTCTATTGATTTGCCTGCCAGTGCATCATTGAGTTATCTTTATCCGCTGTCTAAAAAAACAGATTTGCTATTAGATGCTTCATGGACAGGTTGGAGTTCGTTTAAAGAGCTAAGAATCAAATTTAACAATCCAGCCAAGCCCGATACGGTTCAGCCTGAAAACTGGAAAGATGTGGTTCGTCTTAGTGCAGGTGTGAAACATCAGCTTAATGATCGCTGGATGCTTAGAACAGGGGTAGCGTATGATCCAACGCCGATTAAAAATAAAACCTATCGTACACCCCGTATTGTTGACAGCAATCGTGAGTGGCTCTCTTTTGGTGCAGGATATCAATATAGCAAGCAGCTTCGTATTGATGTAGGGTATAGCCACCTTTGGGGGGGCAAGCCTGAAATTGAAGCAGAGGATGCAGATACTAATATGCATGTTTTAAAAGGTTATTTTGATGTCAATATTGATATTTTAAGTGCCCAGTTGGTTTGGAATTATTAAGGAGTCAAATCATGAAACGAATTTATCAAAAAACAGCTTGGGCAGTGCTTTTTTCTTCAGCTCTTTTGGCGGGGTGTGGTGAAGAAGCAAAGTCTCCAGATTTAGCCAGCGTTCAGCCAACTCAGCAGCAGCTAGCGGAAACCAGAGCCGTTGTAGCTTATGATATTGCTAATGGAGATATTCCATATCCAAATGATATTTTATTTGCGGGGTCAACGGATGGTACGCTCAACATTCCCATTCCAGCCGATGCATCCGCCAGTGATCCTCGGTATGCACTCAACGCATTAGATGGTTTTTCGACTTCAGCACCTATTTCGGTTAGCACCAATAAAACCGCAGACAGTGCCACTTTAGCCAGCGGGGTGAAGGTGTTTGAAGTGACCACCGACCCAACGACTAAAGCAGTCACGGGATTGACGACTGCACTGACCTATGGAGTGGATTTTGTTGCCTCTTCATCAGCCGATGGGAAAAAGTTAGCCATTTTGCCTTTAAAACCCCTTAAGCCAAGTAGTAGCTATCTTGTCGTATTAACCAATGTAATTAAAGACAGTGAAGGCAATCCATTTCAGCCCTCTTTAGTGTATAGCTACTTAAAATCATCTTCGGCCTTGATAGGTGCCAATGGTAAGAGTGTGGTATCAGGACTCAGTGATGCTTCGGCACAAGCCCTTGAGCCATTAAGACAACTGACTCAAGCTCAATTGGCAGTGGCAAATGCTGCGGGTGTGGATCCCACTTCAGTTGTCGTAAGCTGGTCTTTTTCTACGCAATCCATTGGTTTGGTTTTAGATAAGATTGCCACTCCTGCAAATGTCACAAATAGTTCATTGGCAGTGCAGTCTGCGGGCAGTACAACCAGTATTGCAGGGGGTTCAGGTAAGGCGGATATTTATGTGGGGACGATGAGTGTGCCTTATTATCTAGCCGTACCTACTTCATCCAATCCAACCGCGCCTTTAACCCAGCACTGGACAGGACAGCAAGGGGGTGAGTTGACTCGTTATGCCGTTGCACAAGGAGATTCACCGAAAAAGGTAACCGATCAAACCATACCTGTGATTTTAACTTTGCCAAATGCCAATTCAGGTCAAACTCAACCTGCTAATGGCTGGCCTGTGGTCATTTTCCAACATGGTATTACTCGCAACCGTGCAGATGTATTGGCAATTGCCGATACACTTGCCTCGGCGGGCTATGCTGCGGTGGCCATTGATTTGCCTTTGCATGGCATTACCCCAACTGATGCAGCCGCAGCTTTCCGTATTCCTGGGGTGAAGGAGCGCACCTTTGATCTCGACTTCGTAACGCAAGATGCCAATGGCAGTATTATCGCTTCGCAGCCTGATGGGGTGGTGGACAGTTCTGGTCGGCATTTTATTCAGTTGACCAGTCTCTTGACGACTCGTGATAACTTGCGACAAGGGATTTCAGATTTAGTACAGTTGCGAGCTGCTTTGAAAAGCATACAAGGAGCGGCGATAGATGGGGATAAAGTGAGCTTTGTTGGTCATTCTCTAGGTGCGATGGTCGGTGGGAGTTTCGTAAAACGAGAAACTGACCTAAAAGCGGCCGTATTTGCCATGCCAGGGACGCAAGCAGCCTATATTTTGTCCAATTCGCCTACCTTTAGTCCAGAAATTAAAGCAGGTCTTCAGCAATCCGCTGGGATTCAGCCTGATTCTGCAGAATTTAATAGTTTTATTTTAGCGGCTCAAACAGCAGTGGATGCAGGTGACCCCGTTAATCGTGTCGGGAATATTACCGTGCCGTCATTAGTCTTTGAAGTCGCAGGCGATGGCAGTACAGGGACGAGCGACCAAGTAATCCCAAATAGTGTGGCGACTGCCCCTCTAGCGGGAACTGAGCCTTGGATTAAATTACAAGGTTTAAATCAAGTCACTGCTTCAGGTGCTGTAACAGGCCAAAAAGGAGTGATTCGCTATACGGCGGGTACACATGGCTCTATTTTGGATCCTAGTGCATCTGCAGCAGTGACCACCTCTATGCAAACGGCAATGGGGAGCTTTATTGCTACGCAAGGTACGCAAGTGAATGTAGGAGGAGATGCTTCTGTGATTCAACAGTAGGCAGGTCGTGTAGATTATTTTAGGCAAAGCAAAAAAAGCAGCTTTGCTTAAATTTTTCCTGAGAGCTTTGCACGAGTGGGACGCGAGAGAAAAAAGAGATAAAATTTCTAGAATCGAGGCGGAAAACGCAGGGAATAGCTAGCTATTGCCAAGTTTTTCAACGAAGAGTCGAGGAATTTTAGCCTTTTTTATCCGTGTAGCCATCTCGTGCAAAGCTCTCTTTATAAAATCCCCAGTCCCGATGCTGGGGATTTTTGTTTTGGGTGGCGTTTAAGGAAGCGATTTAATTAGCACTTCCTTAACGCAGTGAGATGATTTTCCATTGATGCTGTTCTGCATATTTTCGCAGTTTGTCATCTGGATCGACGGCGACGGGATGATCGACACTTTCTAAGAGAGGAATGTCGTTGTGGGAGTCAGAATAAAAAGTGCTGTCTTCAAGTGTTTCATGATGCTCTTTCAGCCACTGTTGCAGTCGAATCACTTTACCTTCTTGAAAGGCAGGCGTGCCTTTGACCTTGCCTGTGAACTTGCAATCGACCATTTCTGGATTGGTGCCGATAATATTTGAGATGCCATAAAGCTTAGCAATCGGCTTGGTGACAAAGGTATTGGTGGCGGTGATGACCAATAGGGTATCACCTTTGGCTTTGTGTTCATCCACCAGTGTTCGGGCTTTGGGGAGCAGGATAGGGCGGATATATTTGTCCATAAACTGTTCATGCCAGTGTCGCAGGGTGGCCATGCGTTGTTGAGTCAGTGGTGCCAAAGAGAAGCGTTGATATTCCATAATGTCTAGGGTGCCTTTTTTATAATCAGCATAGAAGCGTTCATTCTCAGCTTCAAATAGATCAGGGTCGACTGCCCCTTTTTCCACTAAAAATTGCCCCCAAAGGTAATCGCTGTCTCCAGCGATGAGCGTATTGTCTAAATCAAAAATTGCGAGTGCCATATTTTTTCCTCTGCCTTGGTTTTGAATATAACGACTCAGATTTTAGGAGTGAGCTGAGTCGTTATGTTTTGGTGTCATCTTACTGAATTTATGCCAAGAACTTAAATCAATCATTGAAAAAAAGTGAAAAATTAGGCACTATTAGCCTAATAAAATTTTTGCAGAGATAGATTGTGATTGATGAACAAGGTTATCGGCCGAATGTCGGCATTATTATTGTAAATGAGAAAGGTCAGCTTTTTTGGGGGAAGCGGGTGCATCAAGATGCTTGGCAGTTTCCTCAGGGGGGCATTCGTGCTCATGAAACGCCTCAACAGGCCGCTTTTCGGGAGTTGAAAGAAGAGGTGGGTTTGTCGCCTGCCGATGTGCGCGTAGTGGGGAAAACAGAGGATTGGCTCTACTATGATTTACCCGCCCACCTAGTTCGCCAACATAGCCATCCTATTTGCATTGGACAAAAACAGATTTGGTTTATGTTTGGTCTGGTGTCTGGGGAGGATAAAATTCAGTTGGATAGCTATGAGATTCCCGAATTCGAAGACTGGAAGTGGGTGAATTATTGGCAACCCGTGCAAGAGGTGGTGGAGTTTAAGCGAGATGTCTATCAAAAAGCATTGAGCGAACTGGAAGCACCAATGAATAAGTTTTGGTTGCATAGCCAGCCTGACAAACCGTGAATTAGACATCAAAAAATGTTATGATTCCGCTAATTTTTTGCAACAAAGTGTCTGTGTTTTGTCTATTTGATGAGACAGGACCTGTCCAAATTTAGAGGTAGTTTTATGAGCGAACAGTTCATTGATCAAGATCCACAAGAAACCCAAGAGTGGATCGAAGCATTTGAAGCCGTGGTGGCGTTTGAAAGTTCAGAAAAAGCCAAGCATTTGATTGCCACCCTGATCGAAAAAGCCCGTCAACATGGCATTGATATGCCTTATTCGGCTAACACCCCTTATATCAATACCATTCCCGCAGAGCAGCAGGTGAACTATGCAGGGAACTTGAAGCTGGAGCAGAAGCTTCGAGCGATGTTACGGTGGAATGCGATGGCAATGGTAGTGAGAGCGAATAAAACCACGAGCGTCGGGGGACATATCGCTTCTTATGCTTCTAGCTGCACGCTCTATGAAGTGGGGATGAACCACTTCTTTAAAGGACCTAATCATCAGCAAGGTGCAGACATGATTTTCTTCCAAGGGCATACCGCACCTGGAATGTATGCACGAGCTTTTATGGAAGGGCGATTGACTGAAGAAGATTTGCGTAATTTCCGTCAAGAAGTCGATGGCAAAGGCTTGTCTTCTTATCCTCACCCTTGGTTGATGTCTGATTTCTGGCAGTTCCCAACCGTTTCCATGGGATTAGGGCCTTTGATGGCAATCTACCAAGCTCGTTTCATGAAGTATATGCAAGCCCGTAAAATGGCGGAAACCAAAGGACGCAAAGTTTGGGCGTTCTTGGGTGATGGTGAAATGGATGAACCAGAATCTCGGGGTGCGATTCAGTTAGCGACCCGTGAAAAGTTGGATAACCTGATTTTTGTGGTCAACTGTAACCTACAACGACTAGATGGCCCAGTACGAGGCAACGGGAAGATTATTCAAGAGCTAGAAGCCTTCTTCCGTGGTGCAGGTTGGAATGTGATTAAAGTCATCTGGGGTTCAGGTTGGGATGTCCTGTTGCAAAAAGATAAATCAGGTAAATTGATTCAGCGCATGGGCGAAGTCGTGGATGGGGAATATCAAGCCTATAAAGCCAAAGATGGTGCTTTTGTGCGTAAACACTTCTTTGGAAAATATCCTGAAACGGCCGCTTTGGTTGAAGATATGACCGATGATGAGATTTTCCGTCTCACCCGTGGTGGGCATTCACCTCGTAAGATTTACAATGCTTACATGAAGGCGACAGAGACCAAAGGTCAGCCAACGGTCATTTTAGCTAAAACCGTTAAAGGTTATGGCATGGGACCTTATGGGGAAGCAGCGAATACCGCTCACCAACAGAAAAAATTGGATCTGGATGGACTGAAATATTTCCGTGACCGTTTTGCCATTCCGATTTCAGATGAAGAATTAGAAAAAGATGTGCCTTTCTATAAGCCTGCAGATGATTCAGAAGTGATGCAGTATATGAGAGCACAAAGAGAGAAACTGGGTGGTAGCCTGCCGCAACGCAATGACCACGCCAAACCCCTGCCTGTGCCTGAATTAAGCAGCTTTAAAATGATGCTAGATGGAACGGGTGATCGTGAAATGTCCACCACCATGGCGTTTGTGCGTATTTTGTCAATTCTTTTGCGAGACAAAGAGCTTGGACCTCGTTGTGTGCCCATTATTCCTGATGAAGCCCGTACCTTTGGGATGGAAGGCTTATTCCGTCAAGTGGGGATTTATGATCCAGCAGGTCAGCTCTATGAGCCAATGGATGCCGACCAATTGATGTGGTACAAAGAGTCTAGCAACGGTCAGGTATTTGAAGAAGGGATTAACGAAGCAGGGGCGATGGCCAACTGGGTGGCTGCGGCTACTGCTTATGCCAATTATGGCGAAAGCATGATCCCTTTCTATATCTACTACTCCATGTTTGGTTATCAGCGAGTTGGGGATTTAGTCTGGGCATCAGGTGACTCTCGTGCCCGTGGCTTTATTGTTGGTGCCACGGCAGGTCGTACCACGCTTGAAGGAGAAGGCTTGCAGCACCAAGATGGACATAACTTGATTATGTTTGATATGGTGCCAAACTGTCTCTCCTATGACCCAACTTTCGCTTATGAAATGGCGGTGATTATCCGTGATGGGATTCGTCGCATGATGCATGACAAAGAGGATGTGTTCTATTACATCACCTCGATGAACGAAAATTATAGCCATCCTGCGATGCCAGAAGGGGCTGAAGAAGGGATTTTAAAGGGGATGTATGCCTTTAAAACTTCGGATGCCAAGCACAAAAACCGTGTGCAGCTGATGGGTTCAGGGACCATTTTCCGTGAAGTGATTGCGGCGGCAGAATTGTTGGAAAATGATTGGAAGGTCGCAGCCGATATCTGGGCAGCACCTAGCTTTAATCTATTGCGTCGTGATGGGATTGAAACCACCCGTTGGAATATGATGCATCCTGATGCGGAAGCAAAAGTGCCTTATGTGACCGAGTTGTTGCAAGATGCTCAAGGGCCTGTGATTGCTGCAACCGACTATATGCGTGACTATGCAGAACGCATCCGTGAGTATGTGCCTGGAGACTATCATGTATTGGGAACCGATGGCTTTGGTCGTTCAGATACCCGTGAGAAGCTGCGTGAGTTCTTTGAGGTGAATCGTTACTATGTCGTCGTTGCT